>CAKZJI010000218.1 GCA_936941515.1 uncultured Propionibacteriaceae bacterium | reverse complement strand
CCGGGTGGGACCGAAGATCTTCTCACAGAAGAGGCCGTCGCGCTCCGGCTTCAGGGTGCGGTAGTTGATGGTCTCGGGCTTCTTGACCTCGCCGTGGCTCCACTCACGAATCTGATCGGCGCTAGCCAGCCCGATGCAGAGCTTGTCGTAGACGTTCACGTCCAGCATTGGTTCTCTTTCCCCCGCCGTCTCAGCGGGTGCTGTGCCTGAAATCTGAGTTTTGGTGGGTGCCGGTTTATCCGGCAGATGACTGAGTCAGACTCAGACTTCGCCGACGTCGAAGAAGTTGTCGCCTCCGGGACGGCGTCCCAGGTCGATGCCGAAGTCCTCGGCATTGCGCAGGTCGTCCTCCGAGTCACGCAGGTCGATGACGCGGCCATCCCCGGAGAGAACCTCCACGTTCAGGCACAGCGACTGCATCTCCTTGACGAGGACCTTGAAAGACTCGGGAATGCCGGGCTCAGGGATGTTCTCGCCCTTGACGATGGCCTCATAGACCTTCACTCGGCCCGGGACATCGTCAGATTTGATGGTCAGCAGCTCCTGCAGTGCCCAGGCCGCACCGTAGGCCTCAAGCGCCCACACCTCCATCTCGCCGAAACGCTGGCCGCCGAACTGGGCCTTGCCGCCGAGCGGCTGCTGGGTGATCATCGAGTACGGGCCGGTGGAACGGGCGTGGATCTTGTCATCGACGAGGTGATGCAGCTTCAGCATGTACATATAGCCGACTCCGGTCTTCTCCGGGTAGGGCTCACCAGAGCGGCCGTCGAAGAGCTGAGCCTTTCCGCCCCCGTCGATGAGCCGCTCGCCGTCACGGGTGGTCAGTGAGTTCTCCAGCAGACCGGTGATCTCTGCCTCATCCGCGCCGTCGAAGACGGGGGTGGCGACGCGAGAGTCGGCGTCAATGTGCACCAAGCCCACCTCACGCAGCCGTTCCGCCCAGGCCTCCTTGACCTCGGTGATGTCCCAGCCGGTCTTGGCGATCCACCCGAGGTGGTTCTCCAGCACCTGCCCGATGTTCATCCGAGAGGGCACGCCAAGCGGATTCAGCACGATGTCGACTGGGGTGCCGTCAGCCAGGAAGGGCATGTCCTCGACGGGGAGGATCTTGGAGATCACGCCCTTGTTCCCATGACGGCCTGCAAGCTTGTCTCCGTCGCTGATCTTGCGCTTCTGCGCGACGTGGACGCGAACCAGCTGATTGACGCCGGGCGGCAGCTCGTCATCGTCACGGACATCGAAGACACGCACGTCAATGACGGTGCCGGACTCGCCGTGCGGGACTTTGAGGGAGGTATCGCGAACCTCGCGGGCCTTCTCACCAAAGATCGCACGCAGCAGGCGCTCCTCGGGCGTCAGCTCGGTCTCGCCTTTCGGGGTGACCTTGCCCACGAGGATGTCGCCCGCGGAGACCTCTGCGCCGATGCGGACGATGCCGCGCTCGTCGAGGTCGGCCAGCATCTCATCGGAGACGTTGGGGATGTCGCGGGTAATCTCCTCAGCCCCCAGCTTGGTGTCGCGGGCGTCGATCTCGTGCTCCTCAATATGGATCGAGGTCAGGACATCGTCCTGCACGAGACGCTGCGACAAGATGATGGCGTCCTCGTAGTTCAGCCCCTCCCAGGGCATGAAGGCGACCAGGAGGTTCTTGCCGAGAGCCAGCTCGCCCTGATCGGTGCACGGGCCATCGGCCAGCGGGGTGCCGACCTCGACGCGATCGCCGGCAGCCACGAGCGGCCGCTGGTTGATGCACGTGCCCGCGTTGGAGCGCACGAACTTCTCCAGGCGATATGACGAATAGGTGGCGTCGTCGTTGGCGACCTCAATCAGGTCTGCCGTGACGGACGTGACAGCACCGGCCTTCTTCGCAAGAGTCACGTCGCCGACGTCCACCGCAGCGCGATACTCCATGCCGGTTCCCACCAGCGGAGCCTCGTTGCGGATCAACGGGACAGCCTGCCGCTGCATGTTCGCGCCCATGAGGGCGCGGGATGCGTCGTCATGCTCGAGGAACGGGATCAGCGCCGTCGCCACCGACACCATCTGGCGGGGGGAGACGTCCATGTACTCGACGTCGGCCGCGGGAATCGTGTCGATGTCGCCGTGCTTGATGCGCACCAGGACCCGGTCCTCTGTAAGACGGCCCTCGGCGTCCAGCGCGGCATTCGCCTGGGCGATGGAGTAGCGATCCTCCTCGTCGGCAGTCAGGTAGTCGATCTGGTCGGTGACCTTGCCGTCGATGACGCGACGATAGGGGGTCTCAATGAACCCGAAGGCGTTGACGCGCGCGAAGCTGGCCAGCGAGCCGATGAGGCCGATGTTCGGCCCCTCAGGAGTCTCAATGGGGCACATGCGGCCGTAGTGGGAGGCATGGACGTCGCGGACCTCCATGCCAGCGCGGTCGCGGGAGAGACCGCCGGGGCCGAGAGCCGAGAGGCGGCGCTTGTGGGTCAGACCTGCCAGGGGGTTGTTCTGATCCATGAACTGCGACAGCTGCGAGGTGCCGAAGAACTCCTTCAACGCCGCCGTCACGGGACGGATGTTGATCAGAGTCTGCGGTGTGATCGCCTCAATGTCCTGGGTGGTCATGCGGTCACGGACGACGCGCTCCATACGTCCCAGGCCAGTCCGCAGCTGGTTCTGGATCAGCTCGCCGACGGTGCGGAGACGACGATTGCCGAAGTGATCGATGTCGTCGGACTCGATGAGAAGTCCGTTCAACTCCTCCCTGTGCTCGTGGAGGGCCACAACGTATTTGATGGCGGCGACGATGTCCTCAATGGTCAGGACCTGCTGGTCGAACGGCAGATCGAGCCCCAGTTTCTTGTTGATCTTGTAGCGTCCTACCTTGGCCAAGTCGTAACGCTTGGGATTGAAGTAGTAGTTCTCCAACAGCGCCTGAGCGGCGTCACGAGCGGGCGGCTCACCGGGACGCAGCTTGCGGTAGATGTCGAGAAGGGCCTCGTCCTGGGTGTTGACGCTGTCCTTCTCCAGGGTCATGCGCATGGACTC
>CAKZJI010000217.1 GCA_936941515.1 uncultured Propionibacteriaceae bacterium | reverse complement strand
GCTCCCGGAACTCGCGGACCTGCGTGAGGTAGTTCGCTGCCCAGGTCTCGAAGAATTCACCCGGTTGCGGCTTATCCGTAGCGGTTAGCTGAGCATTCCCGCAGTCGATGGGAGTGGACGAGCCGACGCCGCGGGGGTCGAAACCGATCGCGTCGTAGCCGGCCAGCATCTCTTTCGAGGAGTACTGCTCCACCCTCTCAACTGTCTGGATGCCGGAGCCGCCTGGCCCGCCGGGGTTGATGAACAGTGGTCCGCGGGATTCGCCATCCGCAGCACGTTTCTTCACCGCAATCTGGATCGTTGTGCCGTCCGGGTTGTTGTAATCCATCGGTACCGCCACCATCGCGCAGGAGAACTTGCCCTGCTCCTCGGTCTTCTCCATGCCCCCAGTGTCCCCACACGGATACCACGACACTTCTTGGCTATAGAACGATTCCAGTCCCTTCGGCACTGCCGGATTGCTCCCTGAACCATCTGGGGTAGGAGTGGAGGTGCTGGCGCCGTCCTTCTGCGGTGCGGCATAGGCGGGCAGAGCCGACACCACCGGCCCCGCCAGCAGCGCACCTCCCACCAGGGCAGCAGCCAGGGACCGCCTCCGCTGCCTCCTTGAACGAATGAGATCAGTTCTCCTCATAACCATCGATTTCCTTTCATGTAGTCCCCGCTTGCCTGGGACTTCCACCATCCCGGAACCAGACGCCCGTATCCACCCTGCTGGCCCCACACCCCAGGTAGGGATAACCCGCCCCTTGACGGGTGGTTCACCCACCCCTGGGGGTGGTGTTGTCTCCGCGCGGCTACGCGGAGACAACACGCTTTGGCGTCAGGGGCGGGTGTTAGGTGGTGCAGGTCAGGTTGTCCTCAGGCAGCTTGTCGTCGAGGAGGAAGTCGTCGACGGCTGTGGTGATGCACTTGTTGCCGCGGAGGTAGGCGACGTGGGCGTTGCCTTCCCAGGTGATCAGGTGGGCGGAGTCGAGCTGCTCGGCCAGGGCCTGGGCCCAGTGGTAGGGGGTGGCGGGGTCGCCGGTGGTGCCCACCACCAGGATCGGAGCCGCGCCCTTGGCATGCACGTTCTGCGGGATGGGGTCGGTCTCGGAGTAGTGACCCCACGCCGCACAGATCATGTCAAAACCGCCACCAGCCGCAAAGGTGGGAGCGACCTCCTGGGCCTTCTCATACTGGGCCCTCCAGGCATCCACCCCGCCCTGCGAGGGACGATCCTGGCACAGGACAGCCAGGGTTGCCATCACGTTGAGACCACCCGAGGACTGCTTGAGGGCCTCGGCGAAGCCAGAGGCATCGCCTTGGGTGATGACCGGCGTGAGGGCTGTGGTCAGCTGCTGCCACTGGCCAACGTGCAGATAACCCTTGATGGCCTCCTTGAGTTGGGCTCCGGTGATCTTCACATCGGGGTCGGAGGTTTTCAGCGGCGATGCGTCGGCGGAGGCGATGAGGTCGCGGATCTGCTGCACCCCGTCCTCGACGCTGCCGGTCAGGGGGCAGTTGTCGCCGGCTTTTCCTTCTAGACAGGCCTGGACATAGCGATGGAGGGCTTTCTCATACCCTTCAGCTGTTTCCACGGTCAGCCTGTGGT
>CAKZJI010000216.1 GCA_936941515.1 uncultured Propionibacteriaceae bacterium | reverse complement strand
GGCATCCTGGCGAGGAGTTCACGCAACTCGGCGCGTTTGGCCTCAATAGCCCTCCTACTACGGGTGTCAACAGCGCGGGCCTCTTTCCCGATACGCACCGCCTCAGACATCCAGTGCTTTTCCGTTTCACTGTCTGTTGCGGCATCCGCCCACTCCACGTAGCGGCCACTCACCTGGGTGGCGAGTTCACGCATGGCGTCGTAGATCATCGGATCGAAGTCTTGGTCGTCATCAACCATGTGGTCCTCCTCGGCCGTGTCCTTACCTAAGGCTAGTCGACGACGACTTCAGCCCTTCCGGACTGAATTACGCGACCACTCCCGAGCAGCTATTCGCACCAGGTCGGCCCGGTACGCGGCCTCGTAGCGAAGCCAGGAGTCGGCTGGAATTCCGACCGCTTCTTCCAGGCTAAGGGCAGTGTCGCCGGTGATGGGAGCGCGCCCATTGATGATCTCACTGACCTGTTCACAGCTGCACCCCAGAAGTTCAGCAGCCTTCTGCCGAGACAGGCCCTGCTCAAGGATCCACTCCTCCAAGTACTCCCCCGGTGCAACGGCATAGTCGGTCACAGTCATGGTCTCTCCTCTCCAGCACAGCCAGGATGCCGATCACAGTATCCGAGGCCACAGACAGAATTCCGGGGGTCCTCCCACAGCCGTGGGTCGACTGGTTCGGGCTTCCAGGGCCAAGGCAGCGAAGACGGCCTCGTGGATGCGCCGCAGCGGCTCGCCCGCGACGCACTGGGGGATCGACTCCAGTCCCAGCGCGTATCCCCGCAGCGCTAGGGGGAGCTTGCGGCCCAGGTTGCATTTCCACAGCCGGGCCAGGTTCTTAGGCACCGTGTACTCGCGGCTACAGACCTTCAGCCCCTGTTGACCTCCCGGAAGCCAAGGCGACGGTAAAGGTGCTCACCAGGTGAGCCGACGGTGACCGCCAGGTCGAAGATTGCCTCTCCCACCTCGGCCAGCCGAGCGGCGGCGTATTCGATCAGGGCGGTTGCCAGACCCTCACGCTGCGCTGAGGGGTCGGTGATCACATACAGCAGGCTTGGGGCGCCGTCGACGCGGGCGATGATGCTGGCACTCACCAGTCGCCCATCCCGGCGGATCACCCCGCAGGCATACCGCAGCAATTCGCCGTGATGACCGTCGAGGGTGCGGGTCACCTCAGCGATCGCATCCTCGACGGGCTCGCCCTCATAACCGGGGACGGCATGGTATGCGTCGGCCATCAACGTGCCAAGCTCATCGTTGGTCGTTCCCGCAAGCGGCTGCACTTCCTCGTGCTGCGGCATGGCAGGCGGGAACTCAATCAGGCTTCGCCGCATATGGCGGCGTACAAGAGAGTCAGACATGGCCCGACTTTACCGACCCGCCTGATCACACCTGACGGAGGGATGCGAAAAGCCCTCCGGATATAGAGGACTCGCAGGATTCCAACCAGGGCATTGCGGACCGAGCCTGGGTTCTCAGTACCCGGCGCGCCACCCCTCCGCGACGCCCCGGGCGTAGGCGGCCTGACCCAGGTGGGTGACGGCGTCGTCGATGATGCTGATGATCCGGACCCCACGGGTCACAGGAGGATCCCACCGGGTGTCGACGACATCATCAAGCTGGGCGGATGTCAGCCTCCGGAGATATCCGCTGAAGGCCTCGACGACGGCGGCCAGGTAGTCACGAAGCGCGGCCGGGTCGCTCACCCGAAGGGCAGCAACGTCCTCCAGGGAGTCACCGAAGCCGAACTCCGTCGCACCACGGCCGACCCCGAGCCTCTCACCCCAGTCCCCCGTGACCCAGACCTGGTCCTCCCCGGAGAGCTCGGCCAGCTGGTAGTCCCATTGTCGCGCCGCGTGCCAGACCAGCCAGGCAATGGAGTTCCCCCGGCCTCCAGGCATCGCATGCAGGACCTCGTCGGAGATGCCGTTGAGCACGGCGTCGGCGGTTCCGACGGGGCGGGTCGCAGCGTCGATCAGCAAAGCAGATGCATCCATGCCCTGATTCTGCCAGCCGGACCCGTCCAGCGACATTGCGGACTCGCTACCGGCACGGCCAAGCGGGGATCGCGCATCTGGTTGCATCAACCCACCTGGCCGAGGTCGATCTTGCCCATCTGGAGGATCCTGCCTCGGTTGGTCTCGTCGGCCATGAGCTCCCCGATGTTCTCCGGGACGACCTGCCACGAGACCCCCCAGCGATCCATGCACCAGCCGCAGCGTTCCGCCTCGGGCACGGCGGACAGTCCGGCCCAGAATCGGTCGATCTCCTCCTGGCTGCGGCAGGTGACCACTATCGAAACCCCCGGGCTGAAGGTGAAGTCATGAAGGGCACCCGAGTCCATGGCCGCACACCAGGTGCCCCGCAGAGTGAAATCAGTGAACATGACCGACCCCTCGTCGAGATGCGCGTCCTGTCCATGGCGATGCAGGCTGCCGCGGCGGGAGTCGTCGAAGAGCTCGATCCAGCTGGTCGTGGCCTCCTCCGCATGGAGATGGTTGGGGCCGCCGAACATGAACGATGGGACGATGAACGGCCGCGGCTCTCCCGCCGGATCGGTGAGCATCAGCTGCCAGGTGAACCCGAATCGGTCACGAACCCAGGCGTAGCGACGACTGAAGGGATATTCGCCGAGCTCCATCAGCACTCCGCCGACGCTGAGCCTTTCATACAGCTCGTCGAGGTGGCTGCGGGCCTGCTTCTCGTCTCCGAACAGCAGGGGATCGAAGTTCAGTATTCCGCTGATCGACGGGTTCGGTGCGTAGGAGTCGTCACCGCCAACCAGCGAGAACTTGAAGCCCCCCACCTCCACCGTCGCCGCCAGCCCTGGGAGCTGATCGACGACGGAGGCGTCGCGGAAGGTCTCGGCATAGTATTCGGCGGCCTCGTCGACAGCACCGCACCAGATGGCGGGCATGATGCGCTGGGTCATGCCGCCACTGTAGACGGAAAACCCATGCCATCGCCGAAGTGCTGCACCTGTCCGCTGGCAACATCGATCTGGCCCTCCCCATCGGCGACCACAGCGTGAGCTCAGACATCAACGCAAGTCACTTCAACAACCAGCTGACCAACGAACCGCAGAGCACGAGAAGCCGGATCATCGTCACGACATACCCGAAAGGGCCGTCATCCCCGCGCCGACTGCCGGGAGGTGGCGACCCTCAGGACTCGCTGCAGCTCGCCCCGGACGGCAGGCCATTCGCTGGCGATGATGGAGTAGGCGGCGGTGTCGCGGATGGAGCCGTCGGGCATGATCTTGTGGCTGCGCAGGATGCCGTCGAGTTTCGCGCCAAGCCGCTCGATGGCGCGGCGGGACTGGCGGTTGAGCCAGTGGGTGCGGAACTCGACAGCGATGCAGCCGAGGGTCTCGAAGGCGTGGGTGAGCAGCAGCAGCTTCGCCTCGGTGTTGATGCCGCTGCGTTGGGCGCTGTTGGCCAGCCACGTCGAGCCGATCTCCAGGCGACGGTTGGGTTCGTCGATGTTCATGTAGGTGGTCATCCCCACGATCTGACCATCAGTTCGTCGGATCGTGAACGGCAGCATCACCCCGGTCTCCCGGAGCTTCAGCCGTCGCTCGATCTCGCGGGCCATGCCGGCCGGGTCGGACACGCTGGCGTAGCTCAGCTCCCAGAGTCGCCCATCGGAGGCGGCAGCCACCAAATCGTCATGGTCCTCGACGCGAAGGGGCGTCAGATGGGTGATCTGACCGGTGAGAGTGATGGGATCGGTGAAAGTCACGGTAGCAGTCTAAGAGACCTCGCGTTCACCCCCGGGGCATGGGATTCCCCCAAGCCATCTCTCAGATCAATCAAGAAAACAAAATTCTTATCGAGTACATCGAGGGTTATTCGCAGCTGCTAGCAACTGGGCTCTGACCAGGAGTCTCGCTATTTCTGACACCCCCATGACTGAGCCGCGCAATGCGGCACCCCTGGCCCTTCCAACGTCCCCACCCCTGCCTTCGCCAGCCATC
>CAKZJI010000215.1 GCA_936941515.1 uncultured Propionibacteriaceae bacterium | reverse complement strand
CCCTCCCCGACCCGCGTGGTGTAGGCCTTCGCGATCCCGATGGCCCGATCAATGCGGGTGGGCCCTACCCCAGCGCCCGTGCAGGCTCCCGCGGCAATGGGATTCGACGAGGTGACGTACGGATAGGTGCCATGGTCGACGTCCAGGTGGTGAGCTTGAGCGCCCTCGAAGAGCACCACCTCACCTCGGTCGAGGGCGTCGTTGACGAGACGTCCCGCATCGACGACGTGGGGGCGAATCGACTCGGCATGCGCCAGCAGGGACTCGACGACTTCCTCCGCCTCGATGGGGCGGCGGTTGTAGACCTTCACGAGCAGCTGGTTCTTCTGGTCGAGCGCAGCCTCCACCTTCTGACGCAGGATCGACTCGTCGAAGATGTCCTGGATGCGGATGCCCATCCGGTTGACCTTGTCCGAGTACGCGGGGCCAACGCCGCGCCCCGTCGTCCCGATGCGGCGTTTGCCGAGGAACCGCTCAGTCACCTTGTCGATGACTCGGTGGTATTCCGTGATGATGTGGGCATTCGCGCTGATCAGCGGGTGCGGCACCTCCACACCCCGCGAGTCCAGCATCTGCAGCTCCTCCGCCAGCACGTCTAGGTCGACGACGACGCCGTTGCCGATGACGGTGGTGGTTCCCGGATTGAGAATGCCCGACGGCAGCAGATGCATCACGAATTTTTCACCGCCCACCACCAGGGTGTGACCGGCATTGTTGCCTCCGGAATAGCGGACGCATAGGTCGACGCGATCACCGAGCTGATCGGTGGCCTTGCCTTTGCCCTCGTCGCCCCATTGGGCGCCGACAACGACAACACTGGGCATTGGTTCCTCCAAACACGATGCAAGCCCCAGCGTTGCCGGGGCCTCCCAGCGGCATCTTACCCACCAAGGCGGCCAGGGGATGGGCTTTGGCCTCCACGCGGCGTGAAACCCAGCGCCGCTAGGCCATTTACCGGAGCCCATGGCATGCACCCAGTTAACAGTGGCTTGATCCCCACCCGGTTTCGCGCGACGATTCAGACAAAACACCGATCCGCGATGAGGCAGGAGCACAGCCATGAAGAAGCTCATCAACTCTCCCGACGACGTGATAGCCGAAGCCCTGATCGGAATCGACGCCTCTGATGAGAACGTGCGGGTCGATCACGAGAACCGCGTCATCTTCCGAGCAGAGCCGACGCGCGCGGGGAAGGTGGCGGTGATCTCCGGGGGCGGGTCCGGGCATGAGCCCCTCCATGGGGGCTTCGTCGGCATCGGGATGCTGGATGCGGCTTGCGCGGGACAGATGTTCACCTCCCCGACGCCGGATCAGATGCTGGCCGCCACGCTCGGCGTGGACGCGGGAGCCGGGGTGCTGTACATCGTGAAGAACTACACCGGTGACGTGATGAACTTCGAGATGGCCGCAGAGCTGGCCGCCGACGCGGACGTGAGGATCGCGACGGTGGTGGTCGCCGATGATGTGGCCGTTCAGGATTCGCTGTACACCGCGGGGCGCCGGGGGGTGGGCTTGACAGTGCTGATGGAGAAGATCGTGGGTGCGGCAGCCGAGGAGGGCCGTGACCTGGACGCGGTGGTCGCCGTCGCGAACAAGGTCAACGAGCATGGACGCTCCATGGGCATGGCGCTGACGTCCTGCACCGTCCCGGCCGCGGGCAAGCCCACCTTCGAGCTGCCCGGGGATCAGATGGAGATCGGCATCGGCATCCACGGTGAGCCCGGCCGTCATCGCGAGCCGCTGACCTCCGCGCGCGACATCGCCCGGCAGTTGGTGGAGCCAGTCCTGGCCGACCATGAATTCACCGGATCGGACGTGATCGTCATGGTGAACGGCCTGGGGGCCACCCCGCTGATTGAGCTGTACCTGATGTACGGCGAGGTCAAGGCCCTCTTGGATGCGGCGGGCATCCGGGTGGCCCGCAATCTGGTGGGCAGCTACATCACCAGCCTCGACATGGCAGGCTGCTCCGTCACCCTGCTGAAGGCCGACGACGAGCTGCTGCGGCTGTGGGATGCCCCGGTGAAGACGGCAGGGCTGCGGTGGGGCCTGTGATGATCAGCACCTCGCAGTGCGTTGACTGGCTGAGGGGTTTCGCGCAGCTGATCGACGACAACAAGAGCTTTCTGACGGATCTGGACTCGGCCATCGGGGATGCTGACCACGGCTCGAACATGGCCCGCGGCATGGCGGCGGTGGTTGCGAAGCTTGATGGGAAGGCTCCGCTCGGATCGCTGTTCAAGACGGCGGGCATGACCATGGTCGGCAGCGTGGGTGGGGCCTCCGGTCCCCTGTATGGCACGTTCTTCATGAAGCTCGGTCTCGCCCTCGGCGCGGCATCCGAGGTTTCCGCCGCCAGCTTCGGACAGGCTCTGCGCGCCGGGCTCGACGGGGTGATGGCACGCGGCAAGGCAGGCGTCGGTGAGAAGACCATGCTCGACGCCATGTCACCCGCCGTTGAGGCCTTCGAGCAGGCTGCGGGCGACGGGGTCGCCTCGGCTGCGGCCACCGCACGGGAGGCTGCGGAGGCTGGGCGTGACGCCACCATCCCCCTGGTCGCGACGAAAGGTCGCGCCTCCTATCTTGGGGAGCGTTCAGCCGGGCATCAGGACCCGGGGGCCACGTCCACGGCCTACCTGTTCGAGGCCCTGGCCAGCGCCATCGGGAGGGATTGAGACATGCTCGTCGGGATCGTCGTCGTCTCCCATTCTCGCGCTCTGGCGGAGGCCGCGGTGGAGTTGTCGCTGCAGATGGTCCACGGCGACCGGCCAGGGATCTGGGTGGCTGCGGGAACCGCCGACGGAGGGCTCGGCACGGACGCCACGCAGGTGGCCTCCGCCATCACCGCCGCGGATCAGGGGGCCGGGGTGCTGATCCTGACGGACCTGGGCTCGGCGATCATGAGCGCGGAATTCGCCGTCGAGATGCTGGAGGAGGCGGATAGGGCAGTCCGGCTGGTCGCGGCTCCGTTCGTGGAGGGGTTGGTGGCCGCGGTGGTCTGCGCCGCCTCTGGGGCGAGCCTGGACGAGGTGGCGCAGGAGGCGTGTGCCGCGATGCTCCCGAAGCAGCAGGCCCTCGGCCTGGATGAGGCTCCCCCAGTGGCCGAGCCCACCTGGCAGGCCCGTGAGGAGGCGCAGGTCACAGTCATCAACCCGACGGGCCTGCACGCCCGTCCCGTCGCCTCGCTCGTGGGGAGGCTGGGACGCTTCGACGCGGAGGTGCGGCTCCGATGCCGTGGCCGGGAGGCTGCGGGCACCTCCCCTATCGCTCTCGCGACGCTCGGGGCGCGGGAGGGCGACGAGGTGTGGATCGGGGCCAGCGGCGCGCAGGCCGCTGAGGCGGTGGCCTGCGCCAGGGCATTGTTCGAGTCGGGTTTCGGGGAACTGGACGCGGTCCCGGAGTCCACCCCCATGGTCGCAGCGCCCGGCCCGCAAGGGGTCAGCGCCGGCCGTGTCGTCGGGATCGCGCGCATCATGGCTGATCCCGTCGCGAAGCCCCCTGCCAGGTCCCTGACAGATGCGGAGATCCCGGCGGAGCGGGCACGGCTGGCTGAGGCCCTGGCGACGGTGGCGGCGAGCTACGAGTACCAGGCTGCCGAGGCAGGGGCTGAGGCCGCGCAGATCCTGCGGGCGACGGCGAGCCTCGCCCGCGACCCTGAGCTGCTCGCGGGCGCGGAGGCGCTGGTGGACACGACGGGGGTTGATGCCGCCCGCGCGATCTGGCGGGCCGCCAACACCGCAGCCGAGCAGCTACGCGCCGCAGGTGGGGCGTTGGCGGAACGGGCCACGGACCTCATCGACATCAGAGACCGGACTGTCTCGGAGCTCACAGGCCGACCGCTGCCTGGGCTTCCCGTCGACGCGAGACCGTTCGTGCTGGTGGCACGCGACCTGGCGCCATCGGACACCGCGACCCTCAGCAGCGACGTCTGCCTGGGCATCATCACCGCCGGGGGCGGGCCCACATCGCACACCTCAATCCTAGCTCGCAGCATGGGCATCCCGGCCGTGGTCGGCTGCCCGGCGGCACTCAGCATCCCGGATGGCACAGCGGTGCTGGTGGACGGCACGACCGGTGAGATCATCATCGACCCCGACGAGGATCAGCGACGGGGCGCTCGCACCGCATCCGCCCCGCTGCTGCCCCTTGCCGCCCCTGGGGCAACCCGGGATGGAGTTGCGGTGCCGCTGTTGGCGAACGTCGGGGCCGTCGGTGATTCGCAGGCTGCGGCGGAGGCGGCAGCTGAGGGGATCGGGTTGTTCCGCACCGAGATCTGCTTCCTGGACGCGGAGAGCGAACCGACCATCGAGCAGCAGGTGAGGATCTATCACGACACGTTGACGCCGTTTAAGGGGCGGCGGGTCGTGGTGCGGACCTTGGATGCGGGCAGTGACAAGCCGATGCCGTTCCTGGGTTTCTCGGGTGAGGGCAATCCTGCGCTCGGGGTGCGCGGCTACCGCACCGCCAGCCACGCACCGGGCATCCTCACCCGGCAGCTGACCGCCATCGCACGCGCGGCGGAGTCCAGTGGGGCGGAAACCTGGGTGATGGCCCCCATGATCTCAACCCCCGTGGAGGCGGCGGAGTTCGCAGCGCTGGCGCATGAGGCCGGGCTGGAGAGGGTGGGGGTGATGGTGGAGACCCCGTCGGCCGCGCTCCAGGCCAGGGAAATCCTGGAGGTGGTGGATTTCATCAGCGTCGGCACCAACGACCTGATCCAGTACACGATGGCCGCTGACCGGCAGGCCACCACGCTGGGGGCGCTGCAGGACCCGTGGCAGCCCGCGGTGTTGAGGTTGCTGGACGTGGTGGGCAGCGCGGGCCGGGAGCAGCGCAAACCGGTGGGAGTCTGTGGCGAAGCGGCGGCTGACCCCGAGATGGCTCCCGTGCTGGTGGGTCTCGGCGTGACGTCACTGTCCATGTCTCTGCGCGCCCTGGAACCGGTGCGCCGCGCACTCACCCAGGTCACGATGGAGGACTGTCGGAGAGCCGCCGCAGCCGCACTGGCGGCGACGAGCCCCACATCAGCCCGGGAAGCCGCACCTCGTCTGCTCCATGGAGACTGAACCATCGGCATGCAACACTATTTGCGTTTGCAAATACGTTAGGAGAGCGAATGTCCAGATCTATCTCGACCATGGCGGCAGCCACCTCATTGACCGTTCTTGTCCTCGCCCTGGGCGCCTGCTCCAGCAACTCACCGGTTTCTTCCCCTTCTGCCACGGGTCAGGAGTCCTCAGCACCCGCATCCCCAAGCACGATGCAGAGCAATGAAACCGAGACCACATCCTCATCCTCCGTGCCTTCGGCAGCAGCACCCGATCCGGAGGCGGCATCCAAGGTCCTGGAAGGCCAGGCCGCAGGGGTGGAGTTCAAAAAGCTGAATGAGTTCCCCAACTTGGACCAGGCCTTGCAGGGCGCAGACATCCAGATAGAACCAGCTGACTGCCTCGGCCCAGGCATCAAAGACATCGTTGCAGGGGCACTGGGATCGGATAAGACAGGCCCTGTCTACATTCTGCTCAGCGCTGACAGCTCCACCGCTGGAAAGTACAAGGAGTACGCACAGAAGTGCACCACCATCACTGGAACCGCTGCCGGCGTCCCTGTGCAGCAGACCCTCTCCTTGGAACAGGCGCCCACCGTTGACGGCGCCACAGATGTGGTCGCCCTGAAGAACGACACCCACACCACGGCGAACGGGAAAGAGATCAACACGAAGGCGTATGTGGTCGCTGGCACTGTGAACGGCACTGGTGTCGTAGCCCAGACCACGACACTCACCGGTCAGGAGCCCTCGCCAGAGCTGGCTGTGGAGATCTTCACAGCCCAAGTTGAGAAGCTCAACAGCTAGACCTCTTGACTGCGTTCCCGCCCCGCAACAATGGCTGAACCCCAGCTTCGCGGGGCGGATCAGGTTTCACAGGACAACGGCAGCTGATGGCAAGGCGTACACTTTCCCGCGGCCCAGCCACCGAACCGAGGAGCCCGCATGCCCATCCGCCACGACCTGCGCAACGTCGCAATCGTCGCCCATGTCGACCATGGGAAGACGACGCTCGTTGACGCCATGCTGTGGCAGTCCGGGGCCTTTCGGGAGGGCTCCGACGTCAACAAGCGCGTCATGGACTCGATGGACCTAGAGCGCGAGAAGGGCATCACCATCCTGGCCAAGAACACGGCCGTGCGCCACCACATGGCCGACGGCCAGGAGATGACCATTAACATCATCGACACTCCCGGCCACGCCGACTTCGGCGGCGAGGTGGAGCGTGGACTGGAGATGGTCGACGGGGTGCTGCTCCTGGTGGACGCCTCCGAGGGGCCACTGCCCCAAACCCGTTTTGTGCTGCGCAAGGCGCTGGCGAAGAGGCTGCCGCTGATCGTCGTGGTGAACAAGGTGGACCGGCCCGACGCGCGCATCTCCGCAGTGGTGGATGAGACCTATGACCTGTTCATGGACCTCCTCGACGACGATGCTGCAGACGCCCTGGACTTCCCCATCGTCTACGCCTCCGCGAAAGCCGGCCGGGCTTCCCTGAACCAGCCTGCGGATGGCAGCATGCCGGACTCGGAGAACCTGGAGCCACTGTTCCAGACCATCCTGGAGCATGTCCCCGCCCCCAGCTATGAGGAGGGGGCGACGCTGCAGGCGCATGTGACGAACCTCGATGCCTCCCCCTATCTGGGACGGCTGGCGCTATGCCGTGTGGTCGCAGGCGAGCTGAAACGCGGACAGCAGGTTGCATGGTGCCGGCAGGACGGCTCCGTGATGAATGTGAAGCTCACCGAGCTACTGATGACCGAGGCCCTGGAGAGGGTTCCTGCGGAGCAGGCAGGTCCTGGCGACATCGTGGCCATCGCGGGCATTCCGGAGATCACGATCGGCGAGACCCTCTCTGACCCGGAGAACCCGAAGCCATTGCCGCTGATCCACGTTGACGAGCCGTCGATCTCCATGACCATCGGCATCAACACCTCTCCTCTGGCTGGGAAGTCGGGAAAGCATCTGACGGCGCGCCTGGTGAAGGCGCGGCTGGAGCAGGAGCTGATCGGCAACGTGTCCATCCGGGTGAATCCGACAGAGCGCCCCGACACCTGGGAGGTGCAGGGCCGCGGCGAGCTGCAGCTGGCAGTTCTGGTGGAGATGATGCGACGTGAGGGCTTCGAACTGACCGTCGGCAAACCCCAGGTGGTGACCCGGGTGATCGACGGCAAGGTGCACGAGCCCATTGAGCGTCTCACCGTCGATGCCCCAGAGGAGTACGTCGGCGTCATCACGCAGCTGATGGGACTGAGACGTGGCCGCATGGAGCAGATGATCAACCACGGCACAGGCTGGGTGCGCATGGAGTTCCTGGTGCCTGCACGGGGGCTGATCGGGTTCCGCACCGAGTTCCTGACGGAGACACGCGGCACCGGCATCATGAACCACGTGGCGGAGGGTTTCGAGCCGTGGGCCGGTGACTTCCGCACCCGGCCGACGGGGTCTTTGGTCGCCGACCGGACGGGTGTGGTCACCTCGTATGCGCTGTTCAACCTGCAGGAGCGCGGCACATTGTTCGTCGGCCCGGGTGCGGAAGTGTACGAGGGCATGGTCGTCGGTGAGAACCCACGCCCCGAGGACATGGACGTCAACCCGTCGAAGGAGAAGAAGCTCACGAACGTCCGCTCCTCCACGGGAGAGGAGCTGGAACGCCTGATTCCGCCCCGCCAGATGTCGATGGAGCAGCAACTCGAATTCTGCGCAGCCGATGAGTGCCTGGAGGTCACCCCGGCAGTGGTGCGCATCCGCAAGGTCGTACTGGGGGCGAAGGATCGGGCGCGCCTGAAGCGGCAATAGGCGTCATCACAAACCACGACACGCCCAGGATGTGCTTTTCAGCGAAAAAACCGGCATGGTTGTGTCAGCCAGCCCGTTTGAAACCATCAATTAACCAAAAGAAATTGACGGTCCGGTGTATCGCTTTGCTCTAGCAACCCAGGCGGGCTGGCCCTCTCTTGCCCACCCCTGATCATCTACGGCTGGTAGATTGACCTGCTGCCGATTCGAAGGAAGGGGCTGGATGGCTGACACAGACAACTCGGGCTTGGTTCCCTCCGTCGCAGCTGAACGGTATCCGGTCCCTGACGAGATGCCTGTGTATGTGTCTCGAAAGCCCATGGTGACGGGGCGGAAGCGCACGCCAGTCTGGGATGCCGTGGCGGGTTTCTTCGTCGTGGTGGCGCTGGTGCTGGTTGCCTGGCTGGCCATCGTCATGTTTATCCATGCCCGGCCCGGGGATCGGCTGTGGGGTCTGCACATCGTGGCCTTCTGGCTGCTCTCCACCTTCCTGGCCATCCCGCGGCTCCATCAGCTGTTCACGCTCTGGTACGTGCCGGACTATTTCATCGGCCGGACCCGCACAGGCGACGGAATCCTCGGCGATCCCGTGAATCTGGCCTTCGACGGAACCGCCGACGAGATTCACACCGCCATGCAGGCAGCAGGCTGGACCCTGGCAGACGAGATCACCTTGCGTTCCGCGTGGGGCATCATCATCTCGTCGGTGTTCCGGCGCTCATATCCGGCGGCTCCGGTGTCGAATCTCTTCCTGTTCCGCCGTCGGCACGCCTTCGCCTACCAGATGGAGGTGGCAGGAAACGCATCCCAGCGGCACCACGTCCGCTTCTGGCCAACACCCGAGGGCTGGTACCTGCCCGGCGGCCAGCACGTCGACTTCCTCGCCGCCGGAACCTACGACCGCTCCGTCGGCCTGTCGAGTTTCACCGGCCAGATCACCCACAAGATCGACGCCGACACCGACGCAGAGCGTGACTTCATCATCAACACCCTGCGCTACAACGACCCCGGAACCGGGGTGCGGGTGATCGAGAAGTTCTCCACGGCCTACCACTCCCGCAACGGCGGGGGCGACGCCATCCAGACTGACGGGAACCTGCCCGTGGTCAGCGTGTCCGGCGCCGAACTCCGCAACCCGCCTGCGGTGATGCCGAAAGACGACAAGACCGTGGCACGTCACCACATCCCCCCTCGCCCATTGCTGGCGACGGGGACCCTCACCCTGCTCGGTCTGGTGACCACCATCCTGCTGGTCACCGTCGATTTCAGCGAGGGCCTGCCGCTACTGCTGGCCTATCTGGTGGAGGCGACGCTGTGGATCCTGACTGCGGCCCGGTTCCGCTGGGCCTGGGTGGGACTGATGACCACTTCGTCGGTGTCGGCGCTTTCCAACCTGCTGGTGCTGGACTACACCAGCGTCACCAACACGGTGGTGACAGCGATCTCAGTACTTGTGGTGTTGGCGGTGTCCGCTCCCTCTGTTCGTCGCTGGGTACGTCGATAGCCAGGAAATCCCTGGAGCCGTGTGGTGGAGGTTTGTCCTGCCGCCCCCGCGCTCGGCGGTTATTGGCAGGCCCTGCACCGCGGAGGCGGTGGGCTGTGTGAGGGAGGCGTCATCGGGTTTCAGGTGCTCATGCGGAGGAGCAACGGCGTGCACGAAACGCCGCACATGGCGCAGGGCCCGAGCCCTGGCGACGACATCGGAGGACAGAACGGCGATTCACGCACAGGACAGTGCGATGACCAAGGGAAGATGCATCCATCTAAAGCCCTTGTGCACAGAAACCCAGCCCGGTGAACGCCATCGCGGGCACAGGGGGCTGCCGAAGCCCTTATGCACAGGAACCCAGGCACAGCGGTTTTCCTCGCCAAAACCCAGCGTTATCCAGCGACTCCCCCTGCCGCGTTCCCCTGGGTATCCTCAGCGTGGCAGAGGCGTGACTGCATTGCTGGATAATTCTCCCGTTTTCCAGCAGCCACGAACACTCCCCATGACAATTGTCCTGCTCGGAGCCAGCACATAACGGCGACTCCCACCAGAGACGGCAACGGCGTCTTCTCGATCTTTGGGGTTTCCCTGCCAGCAAACACTCAGCACGGCGATGCTCCCGGGATCTGCTCCCGAACCGTCATGCGCCTACCAGGCTGCGGATTTGAACGTGTACCAACCAGACTGTTCGATCTCCGCACGCTTGACTCTCCGCACCACGGACTCGATGCAGGCCAGCCGGCCGTTGCGGTCGGCACGTGCCGGAACCCGTATCTTCACTCCCTTGTAGGCGATGTCCCCCGCCACGGCCAGACACTCATCAACGCGGTCAGGGGTCATCAGCGACGTCGGCTCATCGGTGGATAGCGGGAGATGCAGGTCCTCCCAGGCCCGGCCCCACTGATTCTGCTGCGCACCAACCCCGGAGAAGATCACTCCTCGGAGCCTCTTCACCTCTTTCAGGATTTGGATGTGCTCCAGGGGCCGGGCGACACTGCGGCCCTCAATGGCCGACCGCCCCCAGTTGATGACGAACCCCAGCTCCCCCGACACCGCCAGCTCAGAGACAAGGCTCAGGAACCGCTTCTGCCCCGCCCTCACCGGCGAATAGGCATCGCAGTGCTCAATCACAAGCTCGGTGTGGCACCCCCGGGTGGAGAGCAGCTCATCAAGCGAGCGTTGAAAGGCAGTGGCCGAGGCCCTGATGCTGGGTGCAGACGGGATCTGCACATAGGAGATGGACTCCTCACCAGTGCGCTGGTTGAAGTCCTCGGCCTCACGCCTGACGCCTTTGATCCACTCGACTGCAGCACGCCTCTCGTAGTCATCAGGTGAGGCTAGGCCGAACATCGGATCCCACCTGACTCTTTTCATCGTCCCAGGGACGGCGCTGACGACGCTGCGGCGGAAACGACCCTGAACCTGAGCGGCAAACCAGCCGACATCATCGTGCAAGGCATCGACGAAGGGAATCTCCAAGGCCGTCGCCAAACGCCTGGCTGACAGCTCATAATAGAACCGAGCCTGAGCTGGACGCTCGGTCGGCAAGGCCACATGGGCCCCGACGACGATCTCAGACATCATTCCCCTAACGAAAGGTCACTTCCGAAGGATATATCAGATATCCGAGGGGTTTTCTCGAGGTGCGACGCATACTCTGTCCGCGTGTCACCGGAGCCATATCACCACACCGGCGCAGAGAGCGGACCACAGCAGGCTGGCCATGGTGCCGACGATGAACCGCTCCCCCTTGGCCGCATCAGGGCTGCGCAGCTCCGGATAGCGCCCGAATCCCTTGACTGCCATGGCGACGGCAATCCCGGCATGGAAACCGGAGACCAGACATGCGTAGACCGCAGCCCGTTCCAGCAGGCCGATCCAGCATCCTCCCGGCAGGCCCTTCTCGGCGCCGACCAGCCCAAGATCGATCAGCTCGGGACTGCTCTGCCCGGACACCGCAGCCTCGCGCCGCCGCCGTTCCCGCTGCGACTGCCAATCCACCAGTCGGAACAGCCCTCTGACCACGGGGGTGCCGCCGAACGTCGCCAGCAGCAGCCCCAGGGCGACGCACCCCGCCCACCAATAACCGCTCATACCCTCACTGTGTCATCTCCCGCAGACTTTTCTGTCTGAGGCAGAAAAAAAGACGTCACGCCGGTTAGACTGATGTGACACTGCCGGGCGAGGCTGCCCGGGGAGAGGAGATCCGGTGAGCACTCCCCCGACAACCGAACGACGCCCCCTCATCGCCAGGGAGCTGAAAGTCCCGTTCTTTCTGCTTCTGCTGTGTTTTGCGGCCTGGGGCACCGCCGCGAACCTGACGGACATCGCCGCGCGCGTCGATGTCCAGGTGAAGCAGTACACGGCCCTGCGCGACACCATCAACGGGCAGGTCGCCCCGGCGCTTCCCCCCGACGCCCAGCCGGGGGTGCGCGCGGTGGTCGGCCACCTCAACGACGCCATCGCCCGCCAGACGGCCGTGCGCGACCGACTCAACGACACCGCCGCGCGCCTCACCGCCGGGCAGGGCAGCCCGGACGGGAAGAACGCGG
>CAKZJI010000214.1 GCA_936941515.1 uncultured Propionibacteriaceae bacterium | reverse complement strand
AGGATTGTCGAATTCTGAGGAGAGGATCGGGCACTGCTGAATTGGGGTGCAGAAACGCGAATTCGGGTGTGCGGCCTTTTCCCCGGGACGCCCTCCCTCGGGTCCCTTTTCCGGGTCCCAGGGCCGGCCCTTCCAGTCAGTCAGGTGCTCTGGTGGCTGCTTGGTCCTGCCCTCCCACCAGACGTCGCCGTCGTCAGTCAACGCCACGTTGGTGAAGATGGAGTTGCCGGACTCAATCGTGGTCATGGCGTTGGGGTTTGTTGCGGTGCTGGTGCCGGGGGCCACCCCGAACAGTCCGGTCTCGGGGTTGATCGCATACAGGCGCCCGTCCTCCCCGAAGCGCATCCAGGCGATGTCGTCACCCAGGGTCTCCACCTTCCATCCCGGGATGGTCGGCTCCAGCATCGCCAGGTTGGTCTTGCCGCAGGCTGAAGGGAAGGCGGCGCACAGGTGATAGGCCTTCCCCTCTGGGGAGATGAGCCTGAGGATCAGCATGTGCTCGGCCAGCCAACCCTCGTCGCGGCCCATCGCTGAGGCGATCCTCAGCGCGTAGCATTTCTTGCCGAGCAGCGAGTTGCCCCCATAGCCGGAGCCGTAGCTCCAGATCATCCGCTCCTCTGGGAAGTGGACGATGTACTTGATGTCGTTGCAGGGCCACGGCACGTCTTTGATACCGGGGGGCAACGGCATGCCGACGGAGTGGAGCGCCGGCACAAAGTCGGCGTCAGAGCGCTCCATGGCTGCCATCACCTCGGACCCCATCCTGGTCATGATCCTCATGGAGATCACGACGTAGGCTGAATCGGTGATCTCGATTCCGAACTTGGGGTCGGGGGAGTCGATGTGCCCCATACAGAAGGGGAGGACATACATGGTGCGACCGACCATGCAACCGTTGTAGAGCCTGGTCAGCAGAGCTTTCATCTGCCGCGGATCCATCCAGTTGTTGGTTGGCCCGGCGTCGTTCTCATCGACGGAGCAGATGAAGGTGGACTCCTCGACTCGGGCCACATCGTCGGGATCGGTGCGGGCGTAGATCGACCCGGGCTGCCTGCCGGGGGCGAGACGCTGCACCGTGCCAGCCTCGACGAGTTCGTCGACCAGACGGTCGTACTCCTCATCGGAGCCGTCGCAGAAGTGAATCGCGGCAGGGTTGGTCAGGGCGGCGATCTCCTGGACCCACGCTACGACGCGTGGGTGGGCGGGGACACGCCCCGTCACGGGGATGGTGGTTGTCAATCCATCTTCTGTCAGGCTGGACATGATGCTCCTTCGCTAGCACTTCAGTGGGCAACCTGCCTTGAGCCTAACGCCTGGGGGCCTGGGAAACGGCGAAATCGCGATGAAACAGCGCAGCCCTCCCACCTATACAAAACTGACCTTGAGTGTGGTAGGCTCAACTTTGTTGATTCGCACTCTGGAGGAGCATTTGAACACTGAGAAGCTGACCACCAAGAGCCGCGACGCCGTGACCGCGGCAGTGCGGCAGGCATTGACTGCGGGCAATCCGTCCGCCGAACCCGTGCATTTGCTGCATGGGCTGCTGCTGACACCTGACAACACCGTCGGCCCGCTGCTGGAACGCGTTGGAGCCGACCCTGCGACCATCGACTCCGAGGCCGTGAAGGCTATTGGGAGGCAGCCCGCCACCTCGGGCAGCTCTGTGACCCAGCCGACCATGTCAGGTGCGCTGGCCCGTGTTTTGGCCACTGCCGAGACCCTGGCTGAGCAGTTGGGGGATCAGTTCGTTGCGACAGAGCATCTCCTGATTGCGCTTGCCAGCGTCGCCTCTGATGCGCAGAGCATCCTGCAGAAGGCAGGGGCCACGGCGGAGCGCTTGACTCAGGCCTTCGAGGCCTCGCGGGGCGGCAAGCGTGTCACATCGGCGGAGGCCGAGGGTGGCGAGTCCGCCTTGGACAAGTATTCCGTCGACCTCACCGAGCGGGCGCGCTCCGGCAAGCTTGACCCCGTGATCGGTCGCGACCAGGAGATCCGCCGGGTGATCCAGGTTCTGGCCCGCCGGACCAAGAACAACCCAGTGCTGATCGGGGAACCTGGGGTGGGGAAGACCGCCGTCGTCGAGGGCTTGGCGCTGCGTC
>CAKZJI010000213.1 GCA_936941515.1 uncultured Propionibacteriaceae bacterium | reverse complement strand
ATCTCCGGGGCTCGCCGGCCACCTCCGTGGCGAGCCGGCCAGTCATCAGGATGCCGCCGCCCGGGGCGCGCAGGTCACCGACGCCGCCCGGCGCGCCAAGCTGCAGGTCAGCAAGGCCGGCCGCCACGTCGGCCATGTCGTTGAGGGTCTGGGTGTTCTCCTGCCAGTAGGAGCTGTGGTTGGCGAAGGGATCAAATATGCCGGGGTTCTTTTTATACCCGCTCCAGCCTGTGGCGTCGTTGGAGAGATGGGTGAAGCCGTCCATCTTCATGGGGTTCTTGCCGAAGTTGTGGTCTGTTCCCATGCCCTGTACTGCATCCCCCTCCGGTACTCCGGACACATACATGTGGCCGGGTGGAATGTTGTACTCGTCTGTGGACTGGGCACCGGATCCCGGCGAGCCGAAAAGGACCATGTCATCAATGACCCCCTCGTTTACCTGTTTCGCGGCCAATCCTGAGGTGGTTGAGCCATAGGAGTGCCCCAGGACGGTCATGTGGGGATCCCAGTTCTCCCCGCCGGCTGCTTTCCGGGACTCGTGGATACCTTCGCAGAAGGAGGACAGGCGGTCGGCTCCAGCCTCCGCCTTGCCGGTTCCGATGACGGAGGGATCAAAACCGCCCTGCGGGGCGTCGTAACCCAGCCAGGCGACGGTTGCATAATCTGACTGCTTGCCTCCGCCATTATGGATCATCTTATCCCGGATATTATCCGCGCTGGCGGCGTAATCAGCGAGGCTGTCGTTGATATTGGTTCCTCTGCCAGGGACGAAGGTGGCGACATGTGCGGCTTTGTCCACGTCTCCTATGGAAACCGCTGCCTTGAGCCGATCTCCACTGGGGTCTAGCGTCAGCAGGTTGTAGTTCTTGTTGGAATTTAACACCTCGTCTACCTTGTGGAGTTCGGAAAGCAGCTCGCGATCCTTGTCTGACTTGTCGGGCTTCTGCTCAAGCTCGTTGATCATATTCTCAAGATATTGTTTGTTCGCGGTGCTCCGAGAGGCTGCGTCGACGCCATCCAAGTTGCCGATGACATCAGGATGCTCCTGGATTATGCGCTTCTTCTCATCCTCACTGAGAGAGTGCCACCAGGTGGCGTTCTCCTTCGCGGACGCACCCTCGGGCGGCATGTCGGGCAAACCGGGGGAGTTGCTCCTGTGCGTCTCGCGTGAGACATAGGTGCCATTGGCCACGGCCTGCAGTCGGCTGGTGTAGTCCGTGTCAACCCGGTTGGCCGCAGCCACTGCGCTACTCGTGGCATCCTCCACCTTGCCGCGGTGGAAGATGAAGTCGTCCACGTTCTCCAGCTTCCATTCCCACTGGACGCCACCATCTGGTTTGAGGCTGAGGTCGTACTGTTCGGCTATGCGCTGGGCGTTCTTCACCAGGGTCTGAACTTCGTGAACACCATCGGCCGCATCGGCCGTGGCCATCATGAGCTCGCTGACGTTGTTGATCGATTTGTCGAGTTCCCTGAGACGCCGCTGGAGTTTCTGTCTCATCGCGGTGACGGCCTGCCCTGAGGAGTGTAGCGACCCGAGGGCATTTTCGATGTCCTCAGCCGCGTTCAGCAACGTTTCTCGCTGGGTTTTGAGATTGCTTGTCGTCTCCTCAAGGGGGCCTGGCTGCCACTGCTGGATATCGGACCATTGGGGCATGTGATCACCCAAGCCTTTCAAGCAGCCGAGATGTCAGGGCTGGGGACTTGGAGATGGTGCTGAAGCTGGATTCGATGCGCTGCTCGTTTGCGGTGTATTCGGCGATCATCGCACGGGTGTCGTCGACGAATGCATCGAGTCCCTCTGTCAGAGACTTGATGTCCTGATCAACCGTTTGCCCGGCGGACTGTGCAGCGCCGATCGATGTTGAGGCGGGCATGGCAGATCCAACTGCCTCCAGGGGCCTGCCCACCTTGGCCGATGCCACATCCGTGCTGGCCGCCTTGACCGTGCCCGCGAAGTGCCGCAGCTCATTGGGGGATATCTCCATTGAATCCATACGGTCGTCCTTTCAATGGCAAGCGTAGGAACGAAGAGTGCAGCCTAAGTGTAACCTGCCTGAAGCTCAGCCCAGAAGGAGCCCCTGATGAAACCTCTTATCCTCAGGGCCTCACCTGCGCCAGGCATCTCGCAGGGAGAGGGGCAACGCCCAGGCTGGGGTGCTGGATCTCATGTCCTGACCGTCGTGGTGGCCCTGGCCGCTGCGCGATAACGGTCAGTGGCCAGGGGCTCGCGTAAATGGACTCAACTCAGGTCCCTGCCTGAAAGTTCGTCTTCGCCGGTGTCCACAAAACCCGTAGCACTCCACCTAAAGCCTTCTGGCGTTCTAGCTTGGCGTGATTCAAGTCGTGGTTGGCGTGGATTGTGGTGGTTGGGGTTTGTTGCTGAATTCTCTTGGTGTGTGGTGGTTTTGTTGTTTTCATTCGCTGCAGTTTGAATGGCGTGGTGTGTCGTCTTTTGATTCTACACAACAGTTCTTTCCCTGGAATACCAAAGGCTCGCATACCCAGGTTGCTTTTCCGAGTGCGTCAACCATCGCCTGAGGCATCGCTGGCACGTCATCGGAACCATGAAAACTGAAATACCATAGGCCGTCATGTCGCCACACGGACCAGGTCTGGACAAAGTCCTGTTCGGTGGGGACTGCGTATGAGTATCCTTTTGCCGTGGCGCCACCGACATCAAGATCCGGAAGTGGCTTCACGTCAACAATTTCCTTCATCTTTGCGGCGTCTTTCATTGATATATCGCGCATTTTGGTGATGCCGTCATCGGTGGGGTCGTCTGCGTAGAGGAGAAGATCGTCTACCCCGATCCTGGGTCGGAGGTATCGCACTCGCAGTCCAACCTCAACGGGGCCGCCTCCGTCTCCCAGTAGGTATTCATATGCCAGGGCGCGATGGACTGATTCCAGAGGGATCATCTTCCAGCCCTCAGGCAAAGAGAGCAGAAACACGTCTGAATACCCCTGGTCTGCGATCGATTCCCAGGTTCTAATCCTTCCGGGAGGCGGTGGTTGGGGTGCGGCGCAGCCAGCGGTCACCAAGACAATAGAAATCGCCGCCGCCATCAATGCGGAAAAACGACCAAACACAAGCTTTCACCTCCGTACTTGTGGCTTCCATTCGCCCACGTAATTGTTTATCCTGTCCTGAGCCTCACTGCGTTCAGTTGCCGCGCTGTTGAGCTGGTCCGTAAGTTCCGCAAGAGACCTGCCATTAAGCAGGTAGCGCTCATCTGGAGGAACCCTGCCGTCACTCGAGGGAACTCCCAATTCGGTTATATATTGCTCGAAAGCCTCCCGCTGTCTAAGGGTCATTTTTGAATAATCAATTATCTTCCCTTCTCTGGTAAATCTATGCTCGGAGTTGTTCCTCTGACAGAAGCTCTCAGGGGAGTTTTCTCCTTCTGTGGGGAATGTTCCCACCCGGGACAGCGCAGTGTAGGTGGCGCTCTTCATGTACTGTTCTGCATGTGTGTGGCCTTCGGCCAAGCGGGCATTGGCCCCGCTGTCATCGGCGCTCGGGAATGCGGAATCAATGACGGTTGGGAGAACGACCGACTTGCTCTGGTTGAATATGTAATTTGCTACTTTGTCGTCAACCACGCTGGAGAACGGGATCAGGCTTGCTCCTGTCGAGATGGCATCGCGCCAGCTCTGATTGACTTTATCCATGGCAGCTTCTGCTTGCTCATCGGCCAGAGCATTGCTGGTGAAAATGGCATCCATAGCGGGTGCCCACCTAGTGTTCACGGCGTCAATGAACCCTGGTGAACTTGCATGAGACATGGCTTGAGAATAATACCGTTGCGCTGCCAAACGCATGTTCAGCAGGGCCGGCGCTCTTCTTCCTGGGCCATCGTAATAATCGTCTCCCTTGAACTCCGGCGTCCCATTGTCGTTGCGAGGAGGATTGTCGAAAGCCAGATCCGTGAACAGGCCATTCTTTCCCAAGAAGCGGTCCTTCAAATCGGCATCAAAGACAAAATCTCCGCCTATCACATTGAATTGACTTTTGGGTTCTGCCAGGGAGTCTGCAATGTTGTCCATTCGTGGAGCAAGGATGGTTCCCACCCATGAGCGAAGTGCCTGATTATTATAGCCGAACTTGTCTTGACCATAATAAAGATCATGATTGCCAGACAGTCCTACGCCATGATCCCACTCAAGGCCCTCCTGATAGCCAACCATGAGGTTGCCGGTGATCCTTGCCGCATCGTTTCCCTTGCCATCCTGCAAAACATCATGCACATTCTGCCAGCGAGAGTGTGCATGAATATACTCCTCCCTGCTCGGATAGTTCCACGCCTGAGGCTCAGGCTGTTCCATGGCTGATTGTGCGACGATTTTGCCAAAGGTCTCACCGCCATCCTGGAATCCAAAATACTCTGCTTCGCCAACGGCGCCGCTCTGGCGCCAACCAGTCAGATATCGGGTCATATTGATAGCGCCGTCATCTCTCAAATGATCATCGTCAACATCCGCTTGATCTATTTTGCCATCCCTGTTGACGTCGACTTCGAAAGGTGTGTCGCAGGCAAGGAAATTCTGGATAGCCTTTGTTCGCTTGAGATCAGCTGACACCAATGTCTCATCGCCCGTCATGAGGTCTAGCGATTCAGGTCGGTCCATCAACATGAACATGGAATGCATGGCGTCGCGGAAAACAGGATTGTACATGCTTTGCCCTGGGACTCTGAGGGTGGGCCCCTGAGCGTAGCCGAGATGATGATCATATCCAGCGGTCTCGTGATCCCATGCTACGAGGTCCTGGGCCACAGACAGGCCGGAGGAATCATCAAAATATCCAGATCCAAGAGCAAGCTCAGAGTTTCGGCTGGCGGCAGAGCCCATCAACTGACTCATCACATCATAACCATCAATCTTCGTATGCCCATGTTTGGGATCAAAATCGTGGGTGTCATAGGTAGTGCGGCCAGCAGCCTTCAAATCTTCCATTCGTTGCGCCTGAAGCTCATCAATTGCCTCGTTGCTCTTGGTGCGTAGGCCTTCCCGCACAGTTTCGAACGACTTCTGCGTCGCTGCGGCATCCCCTGAGAGATTTTCGCCGCCTGTGGACAACACCAGAGCTGTCCCGATGCCTTCCAGTGCTCGGAGGCTTATTCATAGGGGTGTTTCGGTTTTCCTCAGCTAGCGCTTTGTCCTGAGGGGGATGCGAGGGCGGCTTGCCTGATCTGAGACAATCAAAGTGTCCTACCACAAAGACTCTCA
>CAKZJI010000212.1 GCA_936941515.1 uncultured Propionibacteriaceae bacterium | reverse complement strand
CCCAAGGCCACGGGCGCCCTCCGCGCCGCGGGCCTGCGCGAGGAGTGGTCGCCGGAGTCCGAGTCCTCGGCCGAGGTGCTCAGCCACCTCTCGGGCACCGACCTCACCGGGCTCCGCGTCGCGGTCCAACTGCACGGGGCCACCGACAAGTGGGACCCGAACCCCGGTCTCCTCGACGGGCTGCGCGCGCTCGGCGCGGAGATCGTGGAGGTCCCCGTCTACCGCTGGGAGCGGCCGGCCGACCTCACCGGCCTCGACCGGATCGTCGAGGCCATCGCCACCTCGTCCGTCGATGCCGTCACCTTCACCTCCGCGCCCGCCGCCGCCTCGGTCCTCGAGCGCGCCGCCGAGCTCGGGCTGGACGGTGCCGTCCGCGGCGCCCTGGGCGGGCCCGTCGTGCCGTACTGCGTGGGTCCGGTCACCGCGACCCCGCTCGACCGGCTCGGCGTCGCCTCGGTCACCCCTGAGCGCATGCGCCTCGGTGCCCTGGCGCGGCTCGTGGAACAGGACCTGCCCGACCGCCGTCCCGACCTTCCGGTCGCCGGCCACCGGCTGGGCCTCCGCGCGCGGGGCGCGGTCGTCGACAGTGAGGAACGCGAGCTCACGCCCACGTCGATCGTCCTGCTGCGCCTGCTCTCCCGCGAACCGGGCGCGGTGGTCTCCCGCGAGGACCTCCTCGCCGCGCTCGGTGGCGACGACCCGCACGCCGTCGAGGCCGCCGTCGCGCGGCTGCGCTCGGGCCTGGGGCACAAGGAGATCGTCGCCACCGTGGTCAAGCGGGGCTACCGCCTCGCGATCGATGAGGAGCACTGATATGGGAACCCTCCTGGTGGCGCACGGCACCCGCAGCGAGCACGGCGTCGCGATGGTCGGCGACCTCGCCGCCGCGATGTCCGCGCGCCTGTCCGAGACCGTCCGCGTGGCCTTCGTGGACGTCCTCGGCCCGACGCCGGCCGAGGTCCTCGCCGAGCTCGATCACGAGCCCACGGTGGTCGTGCCCGCGTTCCTGTCCAGCGGCTTCCACGTGCGCCACGACCTGCCTCGCGAGGTCGCCGAATCCGGTCACCGTGCCGCCACGGTGACGCCCGCGCTCGGTCCGTCGCCGGAGCTCGCCCGCGCCATGCTCGGGCGCCTGCAGGAATCGGGGTGGCAGCGCGGCGACGCCGTGGTCATGGCGGCTGCCGGAACCCGCGACGTGCACGCCCAGGGCGAACTGCGGCGGACCGCCGCGGCGCTCTCCGCCCTGGTGGGCAGCCGGGTGTCCATCGCCTTCGCCGCGCCCAGCCAGCAGAGCGAGGGCTACCCGTCGGTGCCGGAGGTCGTCGCCCGCGTCCGGTCCGACGGTGCGCAGTCCGTCGCGGTCGCGTCCTACCTCCTGGCCGAGGGCCTGTTCCAGCAGCGCCTGCGCGACGCCGGCGCCGACGTGGTCGCCGCACCGCTGGGCCTGCACCCGTCCGTGGTGCGCCTCGCGTGCCTGCGCCGCAGGCACGCCGGGATCGTCGCTCCGGCCGGCGTCGAAGCGGTCGCCGGACACTGAGTCCCGGGGCGGCCCGCAGGGATCAGGAAAGGTTCTGCACGAGGAAGATTCCGCCCCACAGCAGGACGCTCAGCACGGCCAGTACCCCCGCGACCAGGGCGAGCAGCACCCAGTGCCACCACGCCAGCCTGGGTGGGCGGCCGGCCCCGAGGAAGGTGCCGGTCATGGGTTCGGATGAGACGGCGTGCCGGGAACCGAACAGCCCGTGGGGTCGCAGCAGCAGCACCAGCAGGAAGGCGCCGAAGATGAACAGGTCCCGGAAACTGCCGCCGAACTGGTAAATGCCGAGCGCCTCCAGCAGGCCGATCACGAAACCACCGGCCACGGCGCCGACGATGGATCCCAGGCCGCCGACCGCGGCGGCGATGAAACCGACGGTTCCGGTGAAGGAAGCCGAATAGGGCGAGATGACGCCGGCGTACATGCCGAAGAAGATTCCCCCCACCCCGCCGAGGCAGGAGGCCAGCAGGAAGGACAGGTTCTGGACCCTCGTCACGGGAATCCCCATCTGGCGGGCGGCGTCCGGGTCAGCCGCGGTGGCCCGCACGGCCATGCCGTCGCGCCCGAACCGCAGCCACGCCCACAGGGCGAGCATCGCAGCGATGGTGAAACCGAGGGCGACGGCGTCGGAGGTGCCGAGCCTGACCCCGCCGACGGGCAGGTCGTCGGTCGGCAGCGGGGCCGGGTATTCGCGGGTGTCGGCCCTGAACAGGATCTGGCTCAGGTTGTCGAGCACCATGGAGGCCGCGAAGGTGGCGAGCAGCGCGGCGATCGGGGGTGCCTTGATCAGCGGGCGCACCGTCGTGAGGTTGATGATCCAGCCGATCAGGGCACTGGAGGCGGCCACGGCCAGCAGCGCCAGCCACCACGGCCACCCGCACACGCCGATGAACCACCAGCCGAGCATCGCACCGAAACCGACGATTGAACCCTGGGCGAAGTTGACCACGCCCGTGACACCGAAGATCAAGGAGATGCCGACGGCGACCAGCGCGTAGACGTTGCCGTGGACGAGCCCCGAGACGATCGTGTCGATCATGAGGCCTCCGCCGGCACGTAGGCGCCGTTTTTGACGGTGACGGGCAGGAGGGTGACGTCACCGGGGCGGCGGTCCGCGGAGAACTCGAACTCCCCGAACTGCACGGTCTTCCACCTGCCGCCGTCGGAGAGGGCCTTGAAGACCCCCTCACGGGTGGCGCCGCCGCGGCGGACCGCCTCGATCAGCACGTTGAGGGCGTCGTAGGCGTAGGCGGAGAAGGTGCTGGGGTCGTGCCCGAACCTGTCCTTGAACCGTTTGTTGAAGTCGACCACCGCCGGTGAGTCGTTGCCGATCAGGAAGTTCTCGACGATGATCGCTCCCTCGGCCGCGGATCCTGCGGCCTCCAGGAACTGTGGGGTGTTCTGGCCACCGAAGAACTGACCCGTGAACCCGATCTCCCGCAGCTGCCGCACGATGCGCGCGCCGTCGGGTCCGTAGCCGAGATGGACGATGGCCTGCGGTCCGGCGTCGCGGGCCTTGATCAGGACGGGCCGGTAGTCCTCCGAGTCGGGCTGGATGGGCGACTCGTAGGCGATCTCCAATCCAGCCCCGGCAGCCGACGCCTTGAAGATATCGAAGGAGGTCTTGCCCCAGTCCGTCTCAAGATAGACCAGCGAGATCTTCTGATATTTCCCCGCTATCCACTGCGCAGAGCGGGTCTGGTAGAACTCCTGCGTGAGGGAGGTGGACCACATGTGGTCACCGCCCTTGGTGAATTCCGGATTGGAGTTGGTGAAGCCGAACTGCACTAGCCCCGCCTGCTGGTAGGTGGCGGAGGCTGCCATGGATGCGCCGGAGGAGAAATCCCCCAGCTCGGCGAGGATGGTGTTGTCAGCCACGAACTTCTGCGCGATCGGCACAGACTGCTTCGGATCGGACTGCGAATCCTCCCATTTCAGCTCTATCTGGCGGCCACCCACACCCCCCGCAGCGTTCAGCTCCTCCAACGCCAAGTCGAAGCCCTCTTTCCAGTACTGGCCGTATTCGGCACTGGGCCCGGTCAGGGGCCCCGAGACCCCGAAGACGATGGGCCCGCTGTGGTCGGCGGTCCCACCGGAGGCCCCGGACCTGGAGATGGCGCTGCAGGAAACCAATGCAGCGAAGGTGGGGATGGCCCCCACAATGGCACGGCGAGAAAGTTTTCTGGGCATGTGAGCACTCATTTCTTGACGAGAGCGAGATAGCGCCGAAAAGGCACGGTGAAAACAGGCGGGAAATTGCAAACAGGCGAATTTCCGTCACACGAGAATCAGCCCTGAAACACGGGGAAACGACGACAAGCAGGCTTCAAACAGCCATGCTGTCGAGCTCAAGAAGTCGGGCCGAGAGAAGGAAGTCAGCGGAGACGACAACAACACATGCAGACAGGGCGAGACGTGACCAGGGCGGTCAGGATCGCTGCACTTCGCATGGCTGCTCCCATGATGATTCGATGAACATCTCCAACTTATGATGCCGGTGATCTCGTGTCAACTCATCTCGCATTGCCACATTGGCATGGCGAATTCCTCATCGGGGATGGGATGGCAACAGCCATCACTGCTCGCCCAGGAAGAGGACTTTCAGTCCCCCACCTCCTCTGCGGCCACGAACCAGTGCACCTGATATGGCGACAGATCAATGGCCGACGGTTGCAGATCCCAGGTGACCCCGTCGAGCAGCTCCACGGCTCTGCGCCCAAACGGCGTGCGCAGCAACCCCATGGGGATGGCCACCTCATGCTCTGACATGTTGTAGAGCTGAATCATGGGACCGATGGGATGGTCACGCCGCAGCACCAGCACCCTCCGGTCACCGACATCGACGAGGCGGGACTCGTAGCCCGCATGAAGCTGCGGAGTCTGGCGACGCACCGACAGGACATGCCGCAGCCACGCATTGACCCGCGCCTGAGGCGAGTCCGGGTGGCTCCCGAGCGCCGCGACGGCGTCCCAGTCCATCATCGGGCGATGCACCCAGCGGTTGTCCTGCGCATGGGCAGGCACCCGGTCGAAGTGGTAGTCATTGAGCATGGCCACCTCGTCGCCCATGTAGATCAGCGGGATGCCACCGAACCCGCAGATCACGGCATGCAGCAGGTTGATGCGCGCAACCGCCAGGTCGATGGCTTCCTCGTCACCGGACTCCAGGGCGAGCTCCAGGCCCGCCAGTGACGCGAGGCTGCCGGAGATCCGCCGGTCCCCCGTCGCGGGGTTGGCCTGGAACACCAGCCCACGGGAGAAGGACTTCGGGAATTCGCCGGAGTAGAAGTCGGATAGGAACCTTCGATGCTCGGCGCCGCTGATCCCGACGGCGGCCGCATCACGGTCGTCCACCGCCCAGCCAATGTCGTCGTGGCAGCGCACATAGGTTCCCCAGGTTGCCGTGGGGGGTTTCGCGGGAAAGCGCTCCAGGGCATAGCGCAGCAGCGTCACGTCGCGGCTCGCCAGCGTCGACCACAGCTGCGCCATCAGCGAGTTGTTGTAGGCCAGGTCGGAGAGCTTCCCGTAATGCCTTCCCTCACCAAAGTAGGCGATCAGGTCCCGGGGGCCGACGATGGCCTCAGCCTTGAACGCCACGGCCGGGGCGGCGATCCGCACTGCGGCACGCAGCGCCTCCGCGATCTCATGGACGGGGGGCTCGTTCTGGCAGTCAGTTCCCATCTGCTTCCAGATAAAAGCGATGGCATCCAGCCGCAGCACCTCGACACCATGGTTCGCGAGGTTGCAGATGATCTCCAGGTATTCGCAGAAGACATCAGGGTTGGCCCAGTTCACGTCCCACTGGTAGTCGTTGAACGTGGTCCAGACCCAGCCACCCAGCTCCTCATCCCATGTGAAATTGCCGGGGGCAAAGTCGGGGAACACCTCCGGCAGGGTCCTCTCGTACTGATCTGGGACGGTGCGGTCGGGATAGATCATGAAGTAGTCGCGGTACCTCTGCTCACCAGCGCGCGCTCGCTCGGCCCACTCGTGTTCTCTGGCAACATGGTTGAGCACCAAGTCAACCACCAGCGAGATGCCCCGTTCACGCAACCCCGCAGCCAGCCGAGACAGGTCGTCCATGGTCCCCAACTCTCGCCTGACGGACCGGTAATCGGCTACCGCGTAGCCGCCGTCGTTGGCTCCCTCACGGGGTTGCAACAGCGGCATCAGGTGCAGGTAGGTGACCCCTAGGTCCTCAAGGTAGTCGAGGTGACCCAGGATGCCGTTCAGCGTCCCTGCGAAATGGTCTGTGTAGCACACATAGCCTGCCATGGAGGGCTGCTGTAGCCAGTCGGGGCGCAGCAGGCGAATCTCGTCGAGACGCCGGAGCCCGGGATCTCGCTCCTCAATCGCGCGGCGCACGATCGTCCTGATACGGCCCACAAGGTCGTCGGTGGCGTCTGTGTAGACGCTCCGGAGCGCGGTTTCCAGCTCCTCGCCGTAGCGCTCCCAGCGCATGCCCAGGACATCGTCCATGTCTCCCATGACCTCAGCTTAGAGGCTCACCGGTCTACCCAGGGGACGGCGACGGCTGGCGGCTCGGGATGCTTCTCGAACTCCGACCACCAGCTCTGCGCCTCATCGGGCAGCAGCCCAGACGCGCAGCGGGCCAGGGCATCACGCAGCTCCAGCTTGGCGCTCTGCAGTTTCAGCAGCGACCTGCGGTCCTCGGGCGCTGCAAGCCAGTCCTGTTCCCGGCGGAGCCCCTCGATCCGGAGCTCCGTCACCCGGTTGAGTCGGTCATGGGCCTCCTGGCCGGCTCCCGTGACAACCGCTGCAGCTCGGGACCAGCCGTGGTCCCGGTGAATTCTGACGAGACCGGGATGCACGGACATGGCGTCGTGAACCTCAACGCCGGGGGCGATCACGATGGCTCCCGCCGAGTGGGCATATGCAGTCTCATCACGTCCCGCCTCATCCATGAGGATCTCGGTGGCGCGCATCACCACCTGGAAGATGTCCGCACCGGCCATGGATGAACGGCGGGGAACCCCGTCGGTCTGGGATGAGACGACGTAGGTGCGCCCAGCCCCGAGATGCCCCATGGCCATCTCGGCGGGCAGGTTCTCCCGGGCACCGCCGTCAACGTAGGTCTCAGCCCCGATGGGCACGGGCCTGAAAACGCCGGGGATGGCGCATGAGGCCAGCACTCCGCGCGTCAGGTTGTGGGGTCCCCGGTCGATGACCTGATCCTGCCGGTTCACCAACGCCCCGTCCTGCCGCATGTAATGCAGTTCCCCGGTTTCCAGAGCCACCATGGCGATGCGCAGCTGGAGCCCGGATCCGGCAACCCGCCGAGGATCGAACACCTCGGTCTTGAGGAGCTTGGCCAGCACCGGCCCGGGTCGGTACAGCGATCGCGACTGCTCCAGTCCGGCCCGCGCCGCGATGAGGTCCCCGCCGAGACGCGATATCTTGCCCAGACTCCCGGCCAGCTGGGCCAGCAGGCCTAATGACGTCTCGGAGCGGAGTTCCGGATCGGGGGTCAGGGCCTCCTCGACGGGGTCCTCAGGTGTCTCGGGGTCTTTCGGTCCGGAACGCTTGCGCAGCAGCGGGAGCCAGGAGCGCGCCGGCGGCTCGACGGGACGGCCAGCCTGCATCAGCTCACGCCATGAGGGCGCCTCGGCGAGCAGGCGGGCCAGCCAGGGGCGGGGCACGAACATGTCTTCAGGGCCCCGCATTCCACTCCACAGGCCGTCGATCTGGCGAAGGAACTCGATCTGGCCGTCTCGTTCGGCGTGCTGCGCGAGCCCCGCGGCCAGGATCGCACCCGCAGAGGTGCCGACGAACATGTCGGGGGTGAACTGCGGATCGTGGGCGTAGAGGTAGTCGAGGGCGCCGATCTGGAAGCTGGCCCGCGCTCCCCCTCCGGAGAGAACACAGGCGGTGAGGGGCGCTGGCTGCGGCTCGAAGAACGGGATCCCAAACCATCCGCCACGTGCCATGCGGGAAGTCTAGTGCGCAGCACCGACTGCTCGGGACCCTGAACCTGAAGTGATGCTTGAGGTCTTTTTACCGAGCCACCAGGAGGCCGATTTCTCAGGTTTTTCTCAGGAGGGGCACCGCGCCCCAGACCTCAGGCTCACCCAACAAAACCCCTAGTCAGAGCCAATATCAGGCAGAAAACTAGCCCGCGAATCACAAGCGTGTGATTTCCGCAGCAAGCAGACCAAGTTTCTTGAGAAATCCTCAGGAACTTCTCATGAGGGCTTGTGAGAGCCCTGCGCACCTGCCTAATGTCCGATCGGCCGACACGGACTGGGCTCATCAGGGGCGGGGCGTGTGGGCTTCGGAGACGCAGGAGGAATGATGAACCGGATCATGCGGACAACACGCGGCGCCCTGGCCGCGCTCGTGACAGCCGGGCTGGTGCAGACAGTGGGCTCGCTCGCCTGGGTCACCTCAGCCGACGCCGCCAGCTCCACGATGCGGGCCACCACCACAGTCAATGTGCGCTCGGGCCCCGGCACAGGGCATTCCCGCATCGGCTTGCTCTACCCGGGCGATGAGGTGGTGACCCGAGGCTCCAGCAACGGCTGGACCCGCGTCACCTACAAGGGCCGCGACGGCTACGTCGCCTCGGCCTACCTGAGCGGCAGCGCAGACTCATCGGGCAGCGGCAGCTCCGGCAGGACGGGAGAGGTCTACACCACAACAGCGCTCAACCTGCGGACGGGAGCAAGCCTCAAGTCGTCAGTCAAGACCACCGCAGCCGCTGGAACCAGGCTGACGCTCACCGGATCAGTCCGGGGCCAGTTCTCCCAGGTCACCTGGAATGGTCAGCAGCTGTGGGCAGCGACCCGCTACCTGTCCCAGTCCGCTGGCTCAAACAGCTCAGAGCTGCCGCAAACCACCAAGAGGCTGCGGGCCACCACCGCCCTGATGATCCGCACCACCCCAGGGGGCGACTACAGGTCCCTGGGCGACGTGCCGCGCGGCTCCATCCTGGACTGCACCGACGTGGTCACCGGCGGAATGGCGCAGTGCATCTGGCAGGGCAACGTACGGTGGTTCAACAACAAGTACCTGAGGGGCGTTGGCAACACCGCGAGCCCGGCTCCTGGGAACCTGCCGTCCACCACCACGCAGTATGCGACGGCAGATCTCAACATCTGGAATGCCGCCACTGGTTCCAGCTACAGCGGAGAGATCCCCAAGGGCGGTGAGGTGGCCGTCACCGGAACCGTCACCTCCGGTCGCGCACAGATCGTCTACAAGGGTGCCATCCGCTGGGTCACGGCCCGGTATCTGAGCTCCGCGACGCCAAGCCCCGGCGGCGGGTCTGCTGGAGGCGGATCTAGCAACGGCAGCCTGAACCGCGGCTGGTCCAAGGGCCTGGACAATGCGAGCGAGAACGTCAAGAAGATCGTGCGCCATGTCTGGGGGAACATCCCGGAGATCAAGACCATGTACGGCGTGCGCCCGGACTCCATACCGGATCATCCGTCGGGCCTGGCCGTCGACATCATGATCCCCAACTACAAGTCGAACAAGGCGCTGGGTGACCGGATCGCGGCCTATTTCAAAGAAAACCACAAGCAGTGGCGGGTCCACTACATCATCTGGGATCAGAAGATCTGGAATGTGACCCGCGCCTCAGAAGGATGGCGTGCGATGTCCGGGCGCGGCGGTGACACCGCCAATCACAAGGATCACGTCCACATCACGGTCTACCCGAACTAGTTCGTCACCTCCACGGTCCCGGCGGCCCCCCTTTCGGCGTCCAGGAACCCATGATCGACGACGGTGTAGTGGCCGGCCTCGGGGAAGGTGAGCTCCACGAACCCGCCCTGCGCGGCTTCCAGGCCCAGAGCCTGGGAGCCGCCTCCCGTATTGCCGAAGGGATCACGGCCGTCCATGAGCTGGTAGCCGCCCTCGAAGTACACGGTGTCGAACTGCCCTCCGATGATGTGGAAGCTGGTCGACAAGTTCGGGCCGGCGTCGAGGACCCAGAACCTGACCTTCTCCCCCACCGTCGCCTTGAACGGCTGCTGCGCATATTGGTACGCGATGCCGTTGAAGGTGGAGTAGGTGGGCTCCTCCGTCTGGGCCTTGGCCGCGTCGATCTCCGCGGCGTTCTCGGGGCTGTCGCCAGAACCGTCGGCGAGATAGACCTCTGAGGCGACGACCACGTATTCACGGTCGACCTGGGGAAGGCCCTGCTCCGGATCGATGATCACGGCACCATGCATCCCAGCCGCGATGTGGGCGGTGACAGGGGCGCTTCCACAGTGGTACATCCAGATACCGGCCCGCTGTGCGGTGAAGCGATACACCAGCGACTCACCGGGCGGGATGGTGCGCATGGGGCCATCGGGGGCCAGGTTGCTGGCGTGGAAGTCGATGGAGTGCCCGATGCTCCCGTCGTTGATCAGGGTGATCTCGAAGACATCGCCGACCTTTCCCCTGAGCGTCGGACCGACCGGTCCCCCGTTGAACGTCCAGCGTTTCTGCCAGACCCCGGGGGCAACCTCGATCGGGGTCTCCGTGACGCGCATCTCGACGCGATGCACAGACTCCGGGCTGGGTGCAGGAGCCGTCGGGTCGACGATCGTCTGCAGCTCAGCCGAGTTCGCCTGTGCGGGAACATGGCTGTGACCGCTTCCTTTGTCGGAGCCTGTTGCGGTGGCGGTTCGTCCCGCCACCCTGACGTCGAAGACCATCCCGGCCTGCCGATGCCCGACGACGGTGCACCAGCCCTGGATGGAGTCTCCCACGATCCCCAGGTCGAGTTCCGCGGTCTCCCCCGCAGCCAGACGCGGGGTGGTGGCGTCCCCGATCTGAAGATCGTGCATGGTCGTCGGGTCGGCGTTGCGCAGCTCGATGATCACGCGGTCCCCCTCCTCCACGTCCACGGCGTTCGGGGTGAAGCGCATGCCATCAGCCACCACCTGCACCCGCACGGTGTTTCCCGACGGCGTGAGCTCCCGGCTCGCCTGGCCACTGGAGCCGATACCGACTGCGGAGGGATCGATGCCGACCCCTACGCTGACAGCAATGGTCAACACCATCACCCCGGCGAGCAGCCCGTTGACTGTGAGCGCTGACTCACGCTCGGGCAGCTTCTCCCTCGGCTGACCCGGTCCAGCCTGGGCCATGGCGCGGCGCTCCGCGATGCTGGCTTTGACGCCGAGGATCATCAGGGGCAGGGCTATCAGGCGACGGTCCATCAGCCGCAGCAGTGTCGTCACGTGGGGACTCCTCGTGGGTGGGACGGGGGCGGGGCCGCGCGGCGGCCCGGGGCACGGATCAGGTGGCGGAGCCGACGCCCACGAAGCTGAGGCCGGTGAGGGAGATCGGGCGGAAGTCCACCAGGGTCTTCGGGTCCCAGGCCGTGGGCGCCTTGCGGTGCAGCAGCGGGTACAGCGGCACCGTGAATGCGCGCGGCAGCTTCGGGTTGCGCACGCGCAGATAGATGACGGCGACGTTGACGAGGGCGAACGCGAACAGCGTGCCGATGCTCGTCGCGTCGGCCAACTCACCGAGCGGGATGAGGCCCGCCGTCACCGCGACGACGCCGCCGACGATCCGGGTGCTGCGCACCGGCGTGGCCGTCTGCGGGGAGATGACGCCGAAGACGCGCGGCACGAGGCCGTCGCGCGACATCGACAACAGGATGCGGATCTGGCCGAACAGCACCGTCAGCACGACGCTGAAGATGGCGAGCACCGACGTCACCGCGAAGATGAACGCGACCCACGAGGCCCCCGTGATCTCACGCATGATCTGCACGAGCGGCGCCTCGCGCCCGTCGAACCAGTGCCACTCACGGGCTCCGATGGCGGCGACGGCGACCGCGACGTACAGCACCGTCACGATGACCATGGACAGCAGGATCGAGCGCGGCAGATCCCGCTTCGGATCGCGCGCCTCCTCACCGGCCGTGGATGCGGCGTCGAAACCGATGTACGAGAAGAACACGGTGCTCGCGGCGGCGGAGACGCCCGCGGCACCCATCGGGGCCAGCGGTGCGAAGTTGCCCGCCTTGAACGCGGTGAACGCGACCGCGCAGAAGAAGACGAGGATGGCGATCTTCAGCACGACGATGATCGTGTTGACGCGCGCACTCTCCCGCGCGCCGCGTGCGAGCAGGGCCGTCGCGAGCAGGACGACGAGGGCTGCGGGGACGTTGACGACGCCGCCCGCCCCGGGTGGGTTCGCGACGGCCTCGGGCAGGCCCAGGCCGAACGAGTCGAGTGTCTCGTTGACGTACTGCCCCGCCCCGACGGCGACGGCCGCGACGCTCACCGCGTACTCGAGGACGAGACACCACCCGCACACCCACGCGAGGCCCTCACCCATCGTCGCGTAGGTGTAGCTGTAGCTCGACCCGGCGACGGGCACGAGGCCCGCCATCTCGGCGTAGGAGAACGCCGACAGCAGCGCGGCGATGCCGGCGATGACGAACGAGATCCAGATCGCCGGGCCAGCCTCGGGCACCGTCTCACCGAGGACGACGAGGATGCCGGTGCCGAGCGTCGCCCCGACCGAGATCATCGTCAGCTGCAGGACACCGAAACTGCGGTGCAGGCTGCGCCCGGCGGAGGTCGCCTCGGCCTGCGCGAGCGTCAGCCCGATCGGCTTGCGCCGCAGGAGCTGGGCGCCGAACGGGAGTCTCGAACGCGCCTGCTCGTCGAGCGATGAGGACACGGGGCACCTCTCGAAGGGGTCTGTGGGCCAGACCACGATGTCACACATCGCCGAGTTGTTTCGTGTTGGGAAACGGGTATGCGTCGACGTGGCGAGAGGTGAAGACGAGCGTTCGGGCTGGATGCGGGTGGCCTGCCGCTCGTGGTCAGTCATGCCGCTCGTTCTTGCTCGCCGACGCGGGCACGCCGAGGTGCTGTGGCTGACGTCAGCGCCAGGACGCGTAGGTGTCGCGGCGCAGCTTGGCCAGGTAGGGGACGGCGTCACGGGCTGCGGCGACATCGTCGCGGGTGATGTGGGCGACGAGGAGTTCGGCGCCGTCGCCGCCCTGGGCGAGGAGGCCGCCGTCAGGCCCGACGATGACGCTGCCGCCGCCGAACGTGAGCCCGTCCTCGACGCCGACGTGGTTCGCATAGGCGAGGCCGACGCCGTTCTCGAGGGCACGAGCCCGCACGAGCACCTGGGGGACGTCGTCGAACCCTGCGGTGAGCGCGGTCGGGACGAGGATGACGTCGGCGCCCGCGAGCGCCGCGGCGCGCGTCATCTCGGGGTATTCGACGTCGAAGCAGATGATGACGCTCACCCGCATCCCGGCGAGTTCGACGATGGTGGGGGCGTCTGTTCCGGAGCTGAAGGCGGCGGCTTCGTCGTCGTCGAACAGGTTGACCTTGCGGTAATGCAGGACCGGGCGGCCGTCGGTGTCGAACAGCGTGGCGGCGATGTGTCGAGCAGTCTCACCGGGCGCGCCGCCACCGCGGGCGGCGGGAGTGTCGGCCGTCGCGACCTCGGGATAGCTCGCGAGGACGGCGATGCCGTGACGCGCCGCGGTGGCGGCGAGGGCGCCCGCGATGTCGGCCTGCTGGG
>CAKZJI010000211.1 GCA_936941515.1 uncultured Propionibacteriaceae bacterium | reverse complement strand
GGTCGTGAACGTCCAACGGGCTGGGCCCTCAACGGGCATGCCCACGAAGACCGAGCAGGCCGACCTGCTGCAGGCGGTGTTGGGCCGCAACGGCGAGTCGCCGGTGCCGGTGCTGGCTGCCAAGTCCCCCGCCGACTGCTTCCTCACAGCTGTTGAGGCCTGCCGGATCGCCGTCACGTATCGGACGCCCGTGATCATGCTGACAGACGGCTACCTGGGCAATGGCGCGGAGCCTTGGCGCATCCCCGATCTGGATTCCCTCCCTTCCATCACGCCGGGGTTCGCCACGGAGCCGAATGCGACCAGGCCTGACGGCAAACCGACCTTCCATCCCTACGTGCGCGACGAGAATCTGGTGCGGGCTGTCGCGGTGCCGGGGACGCCCGGCCTGGAGCATCGCATTGGCGGGCTGGAGAAGAACTCCGTGACTGGAGCCATCTCCTACGACCCCGAGAACCATGACCTCATGGTGCGGACCCGGCAGGCGAAGGTCGACGGAATCGCGCGTGACATCCCGGATCTGGAAGTGCATGATCCCTCAGGAAGGGCCCGGGTGCTGGTGCTGGGCTGGGGATCGACATATGGCCCGATCGCAGCCGCGGCGCGACGGGTGCGGTTGAGCAACCGGGAGGTGGCAACAGCCCATCTGCGACACCTGAACCCGATGCCCCGAAACCTCGGCGAGGTGCTGAGGTCCTACGACAAGGTGATCGTGCCGGAGATGAATCTGGGGCAGCTGGCCTTCCTGCTGCGAGGCCGCTATCTGGTGGATGTGACGTCCTATTCGCGGGTGCGGGGGCTGCCGATCTCCGTCGGCGAGTTGGAGGCGGACCTGATGTCTGCAATCGACAACCTGGGGGTGAGCTGATGCACGGCCTGGCAGGCGTCCCTTCGGCGCAGGCTCCGCTGACCCGGAAGGACTACACCAGTGACCAGGAGGTCCGCTGGTGCCCCGGCTGCGGTGACTACGTGATCCTCAGCACATTCCAGTCGATGATGGCCGATCTGGGCATCGCCCGCGAGAACACCGTCGTGATCTCCGGCATCGGCTGCTCCTCCCGGTTCCCGTACTACGTGGACTGCTACGGGATGCATTCCATCCATGGGCGCGCCACCGCCATCGCGACGGGGGTCGCTGCCGCCCGCGAGGACCTCAATGTGTGGGTGATCACAGGTGACGGCGACGCCCTGTCCATCGGCGGCAATCATCTGATCCACGCGATGCGACGCAATGTGAACATCAACATCCTGCTGTTCAACAACCGGATCTACGGATTGACGAAAGGGCAATACTCCCCCACCTCGGAGCTGGGGAAGCTGACGAAATCCACGCCCTACGGGTCGGTGGACGCCCCCTTCAACCCCGTCGCGCTGGCGTTGGGCGCCGAGGCGTCGTTCGTGGCGCGTGCAGTGGACTCAGATCGCACCCAGCTGACCGAGATCCTGAAGGCTGCGGCGGCGCATCGCGGTGCGACGCTGGTGGAGATCTACCAGAACTGCCCCATCTTCAATGACGAGGCTTTCGAGGCCCTCAAGGGGCCGGAGTCTGTCAATGCGCTGATCCGGCTTCGCGACGGAGAGCCGGTGCTCTTCGGAGCCGACGACCAGCTCTGTGTCATTCGCCAGCCCGGCGGCCAGCTTGTGGTGGCCGAAACCGCAGATGCAGACCCTGGGCAGATCGTGGTGCATGAGGAGGCTCGTCAGGACCCCTCACAGGCTTTCGCCCTGGCTCAACTCACCGATCATGGAGTCATGCACCGCGCCCCGGTGGGGATCTTCCGTCGCGTGGAGCGGCCAGCCTACGACGACTTGTTGCGTGAACAGTTGGTCCACGCCCGTGCGGAGAATCCCCATGAGGCGCTGCAGGCCGCGATGCTCGGGAAAACCTCCTGGGAGATCACATAGCAGGCGAGGGCTCTGGCAGTTCCACGAACGTGCCAGAGCCCGTGTCAGCTACCTTCCTTCCCAGGTCACCTTCGGTTCGGCGTCGGCCACGTTGATCGAGGCCTTGGCCCACCTCGTCCCCTTGCCCAGGCCGTAGATTTTGCAGTCGGCCGTCTCCCCGCTGGGTCTGGTGCAGGTGCCGGTGACGTCGAACTGCCCGAATTTACTGGATGAGATGATGGTTGGAACCGAGCTGCCCACCTCGGGGACGACGCTCTCCATCACGATGCTCTCCTCGGAACTCTGAGTGCGCTTGAGTGAGCCATCAGCCACGGTGGTGCCGTCCTGCAGCGTGCCGCTCATGGCCATGTCACAGCCGGGGTCGAGATTGGCCGAGGCGAGGCAGGCCTTGGCCTCCGGTAGCACCTTCTCACGGAACAGGTCGATGCCCGCCTGACTCACCTTCAGCTCCATCGCCATGTAGCCGCCGTCCTCCGATGTCTTGATAACGGTCTCGGTGGTTCCGGTGAATTCCAGGTACTTGTTGGCACTTGCTACCTGATAGCTTCCGGGGAACACTGCGGGAGTCGTCGCTTTGACAGCGACCCCGTTCACCGTCACATCGACCTTGTCCGCCCGGGACAGGTACAAGGTGGGCAGGTGTAACTGGATCTGCTTGTTGCGAGTGTTGATCCGGTACTCGTCCGTGGCCGTGGCGCCCCCCAGAGCGTAGGACACGGAGACACTGAAATACGGTGCGTCCCCCGTCGGCTCGTCGACCTTGATGTCCGTCATCGGCGCGCGGCTAACGGAGTCCTTCAGAACCTCGGCAGTGAGCAGGGAGGCGTCCGAGAACGACGTGGAGCTCAGGAAGGCCTTGGCGTCATCAGCGCGTCCCTCGGAGAGAGCCGTCAGATAGTCCTTGGCAATGGTCTTGGCGGCTTCCTTGGGGTCGGCAGGAAGCTGTGAACCGCCCCCAGGCTCGCCTTCAGCGGTCCTGGTTCCCGGCAGGATACCTGAGAGGACCAGGACGAGAGCCCCGACTAGGACCACGGCGACGACGCCGAGACCGATCCACAGCCCCGTCTTCGGCTTTTTCGGGGCCGGCTGCCCGTAGCCCTGCTGGGGGTAGCCTGTCGCATACATCTGCTGACCTGGCATTCCCTGAGGGCCCTGCGGCCTCTGCTGGGGCGGTACGTTCTGGTAGCCATGCTGTTGCTGAACCTGAGGCCGGCCCTGCGTTGGTGAAGCGAACTGGGAGCCTGCCTGCTGGGCGCTCCCCTGCGTGGCATAGGGGTGCGGTGGCGTCGGCTGGCTGGTTCCCGCTCCCCCAGGATGGCCGGGGCCAGGCTGCGGGGGAGGATTATGGGAATCGCTGGGTATGGACATGTGGTTCCTTTCTCCCCCAAATCATAGGGCCTGCAGAGGCAGTCAGTCCCCCGGGCAGGACACAAGCAGGGTGATTCTGCGTCCCCAAATGATGACCTGCCCTGCGACCACCTCACACTTCCTCAAGGCGACGGAATGATGGGCGACAACGATGATCAGTGACGCCTCAGTCACTGGAGATCACCCACCTCAGGATTCAGACTAGAGAGTGCAGAATTCCGGTGCGATATTTCAATGTGCATACGAAAGGGGCCCGACTCATCCAGTCTAGGCCCCTCACGAACGACGCTCCCCCGCGTCAGCTGCCTCACCTTTCGGCCGCAAGCCCCCCGCCTGCGTTTTTATCGAGAAGTTCGGAATCGACCAATGGCCGGTTTCCAGAACTGATTCCATTCCCCCCACCAGATGAACCTCATGCGATCCCATCCGCCTCATGAATCTGTTCAGCAGCAAGCAGAAGATAGCAGGAAATCTGCGTCGTCCGAAAGGATGACAAAATGCAGTTGATCGGTTGTTGCCGAAAGGGGGCGCATCACATGACGAAAGCGGGGCTCCAGGAAGGCCGGAGCCCCGCTTTCACGGATTTTGTCCGGTCCAGCTGACCTCACCGCTGATGCGGCAGATCAGCACGGGACCGGAAAGGCTGCGGCGGACTCTCACCACAGGGCCAGAGTCCGCCCCAGCATTGATCAGGCCTGAGCGAACAGCCTCAGCAGAGCCTCAAGGCCGTTGGCTCCGGTCTTGGGCATTCTCGGCTTCACCGGGGTACTGCAGACCGGTTGATCGGCGACGAGGGTGAAGGTGGCAGAGCCATCCTGATTCAGCGTCCATCCGGCAGGCATGTCGGATGCATTGACGCTGTATCCGCTGTCTGGAGTGGCCTGGACAGTGATGACGACCTTTCGTCCCACGACCTGGATCTTCGGATCACCATAGGTGAGTCCCGGCACCTTCGGGATCTCGACCTTCGGGGCGCTCGGGGTCTTCGATCCGGGAACGCAGACGCCGGGGGTGATCTTCGGGGACACCGGGGTGACAGGAACGCCCTGGCAAGCCGACACATCCATTGTCTTGGTGAAGGTGGCGGTCCCGTCCTGGTTCGCAGTCCAGCCCGCAGGCAGGTTCGCCGGGAACGTGTAACCAGCCTCCAAGGTCGCAACGACGGTGACAGTCACCTTCCCGTCTGCGGTCTTGATCACCGGGTCGCCGTACTTGATGCCCTTGGTCTGGGCCAGCTCCACCGTCGGATCAGACGGCGTGGTCGCACCCGGCGCGCAGGTTCCGGCGTTCACCACAGGATCAACCGGAGACACCACGCCCGGTCCGCAGGGCGGCACGTTCACCGTCTTGGTGAAGGTGGCGGATCCGTCCTGGTTCATCACCCAGCCGGCAGGCAGATTCGCCGGGAACTTGTAGCCAGCCTCCAAGGTCGCGGTGACAGTCACCGTGGCCTTGTCGCCAGCCGTGGTGATCTTCGGCTGCCCATAGGTGATGCCCTTGGTCTGAGCCACCTTCACCGTCGGATCAGATGGCGTGGCCGAACCCGGCACACACACGCCCTCCTCCACCTCGGGATTGACGGGAGTCACCTCCACCTCACACTTCGGCTGCTGGACCTCACCGGTGAAGGTGGCAGTCCTGCCATCTGGGTTCATGGCCCAGCCCGCAGGCAGGGCATCAGCATCAATCTGCTTGTCGGCATCCGGAGTCGCGACGAGGGTCACCGTCGCCTTCCCATCCGCAACTTTGATATCCGGCTGACCGTAAGTGATGCCGGGGGTCTGGGGAACGTTCACCGTCGGGTCAGACGGCTTGGTCGCACCCGGCGCGCAGGTTCCGGGACTCAGCGTCGGGGAGACCACAGCGACCTTCGGCAACTCACACGTCGGCACATTCACCGTCTTGGTGTAGGTGGCGGTCCCGTCCTGGTTCAGGGTCCAGCCCGCAGGAAGATTCGCCGGGAACGTGTAGCCAGCCTCCAAGGTCGCGACAACAGTCACCGTGGCCTTGTCGCCAGCCGTGGTGATCTTCGGCTGCCCATAGGTGATGCCCTCAGTCTGAGCCACCTTCACCGTCGGATCAGACGGCTTGGTCGCACCCGGCGCACATACCCCAGCAGTCACCACAGGATCAACCGGAGTCGCGACCTTGTCCTCCTGCACGGTGTTGGTGAGAGTCACCTCGGTGGTCTTGCCGCCACCGGTCACCTCAACGGTCGCTGCGGGGCTGTTCGCTCCACCGTCGGCGACGTTGTCACCGGAGAACACTGGGTCCTGGAAGGTGACTCCCGCGGGAAGGGCAGCCACGTCCTCGGCGAGGGCGACCCGGGTTCCGTGGGGGATGTTCGCCAGGGAGACGGGGGTACCGTCGCCCTTCAAGATCAGGGTGCCTTCCTTCAGCGTGCCCTTGACTTCGTAAGAGTATTTCACCGGGAAGTCTGCGGCAGCGAAGTTGCCACCGGCAACGTTCTTCTTGAGGCTGATGTGGCCAACCGACCCATCGAGTCCGCTTCCGGTGCCGGAGCCCGTCATGTCGCGGGTGATGACACCCTCAGTCGCCTTTCCTCCGACGTCGGCCTTGTTCACAAGCTCCGCGCCGACCGGGATGTCCTCCTTGCTCTCCAGCTCCACCTCGACGATGTACATGTGCTGGTCGCTGAAGTTCTGGGTCTGGAGGTCAATGTCGGTGGTGAACTTGCCATCCTGGATGTCGACGGTGATCTTGGGGTTGCCTTTGTAGTTGACGTCCTTGTTTGGATAGAGCTCGATGTAGCAGGCCGGATCGCGGTTCTCATTCCAGCACTTGGCGCTGGACACCAGCTTGTAGACGGTCACGGAATCCGGCACCACAGACAAGTCGATGCCATTGACCGCGAAGGTGTCTGCAACCGTCACCTTCGAACGATCAGTGAAGTCCCGTCCGGGGAACCGGATGAGCCACTTGACGCGCTTGGGGTTGTTGGAATCAACCCAGCCGCTCTTGCCCACATTGTCGGGGAAGCTCGGGTTGTACCCGATGCCAGTGTTGTTCGCCGGTGGCAGCGGGACGCTCTTGTCCTGGCCGTTGACGGACACGTTGACGGTGCCCTGGTCGTAGGTCTTGTTGGAGCTGAAGTTGAGGGTCAGGGTCCCGTGGACCTGGGTCTTGCCGACCACATTGCCGTTGAGGGTGCAGGTGAGCTCCCTGTCGACCGCGGCGCATGTCCCATAGGTCAGTGTGTCGTTACCGACGCCCTTCAGCTCGAATTCTCCGGTCTTCAGGGAGAACGGCTCGGGCAGGGCCAGGGTGAACTGCTGGCCCGCCTGGCCGCTGTTGTCCGGGATCCGCCATTTGGCGGTCAGCACGAGGTCCTCCCAGACGTAGACCGGTTCTCCGTCGTCCTTGGCAGATTTGATGGTGATCGAGCCCGGGTCGACAGCGGACACCGTGTCGGCGTACGCCCTCACACCGGGAATCATCGAGATGACGCCGACGAGCAGCGCCATCAGCACGACGCCGACGCCACGCATAGACGTCGACCTTTCTCTGAGTATCAACTCAGCCCCCTCCCTTTCATGATGCAGGTGAAAACACTCAAATTAAATGCGAAACCAACGCTCGAAGCAAACCCTGGCGACAGGAATCCTCTCAAAGATTCTGAGGTTTCGGTAGGACTGGGGACGCCTCCCCCATTCCAAGACTTCCGAGATGCCACCCCCAGCCCAGGATCAGCTGGAACGCCTCATCGACAACCTTCACGCCGCCCATTCCGACCGATCGAACGACAGACGACCTGGCCTGGAATGGTTGGTCGGCGACGCGATAGAACCCAGCTTCCCCATCTCTCCCACCCTGCTCGTGGGTGCCGGTGGGGAGATTGCCGCGCCAGGAGCTCAGGGCACCCTGCCCCGACGCGATGACATTGAGACGGAAGGGGCCAGTGGACACGAAAATGCTCAACTCGCTCACCCCCCATTACTCTTGATTTGATTCGCCGATAGTAAATCGGTCACGGCTCCAAAATGCAACTTGGCTCTCACAACCAAGCGGATGGGATGCGCATTCCGAAACGGCAGGGCACAGGAGCAAGACCGGCCTGCATCAGGCAGCGATCAACGTTGCCAACACGAACAACTGAGAACATTCCTGGCCGATCGGCCAGGTCGAGGGCCAGAGCTGGGCTCATAGCCCTATGGCTGGGTCAGCCACCGTGGCGGGGGCCCGAGAGCCGGCCCGTGAGCTCAGTCAATGCCGCACGCTCTGCCTCATCCTTGATGATGCAGCTGGAGAAGAACCGCAGCCTGGCGTCAGAGGCCAGCACCTCACGCACGGGGTGGAGCACAGCCTGTCGGGACGGCCCGTCAGCGACCTCGGCGATAGTGGTGAGCAGATCCAGGACCGATCCATGCTCTCCCCAGTCCGCCAGCCCCGTCTGGACGATCTCCACCAGCAGGTCCTGTGTCACCGCAGGTTCCTCACCCAACAGGAGCCACGCCCGGGCGGCCGCTGCCCGACCAGTCTCCCGGGCAGCGCATCGGATGCCCCGTCCGCTGGAGGCCACATCACGCAGCAGATTCGACAGCTCACTGCGATGGGCCCGCGTCAACCGGCCCTCCACCAGCCACACCACCGCAAGTGACGCGGCCTCCGCAGCAACCCTGTTCCCGGCATCGATCAGCTCCACCACCCCGGGCCACAACTCCACTGCGTCCCTCACGTCGGCGGCAACCAGGCGATCCGCGGCAAGCAGCCGCTCCTGGCCGATGTTGGTTCCATCGCCACTCAGGAACTGCGCTGCCCAATCAATGAACTCTGGGTCATCCGGCTCCGGGTAGGCCTCCAACACACGGCTCGCCAGCAGGAGAGGCTCTTCGTGCAGCAACGCCCGCCAGTCCTCCAGCTCACCGCTGAGGCTGGCCAGGGCAAACCGCACCTCTGGGTCCGTCCCCTCCATTTGACGGACGAGTCGCGCATCCGCCTTGTCGCCCCACGAGGCCACAACACGCGCGACGGAGCCAGGCAGTTGGTCGGACCACGCCAGAACCTGTTCTCGCGCGACCTTCGACGAGGCGCTTCCCCAGTGGGCCAGCCACCACAGAACCGCTTTCACGCCCTCTGAGGGTCGGGCCATCCGCTCCTCCGCCAAAACCTCCGCAATCTCACGCGCCAGACGTTCCGACCCGACCACCGGCGCACGCCCAAAAGCGTAGCCCAGTTTCGTCGCACTGCTCACCGACGAGACCATCACATGCAGGGCCCGCGGATTCGTCTCAAGAACGGCCAGCAGATGCTCCTCCCAACGGGGATCACCCGCCACTGCCAGAGCCGCGGCGACATCGGCGCGGTTATCGCCATCTGCCTTGGGGCGGGCTGCCCGTGAGCCGTAGGCGTCGAGCGCGTCGCAGACCTCACTCGTCGGCACAAGATGCTGCAGGATGTACACCGCCACATCAGCCCGGATCGAGAACTGGCTGAGGATCTCCAGCAGGCTCATCTGGGCGCGGGCGGCCTCGCTGCGTGAGGCCTGGATCACCGCGAGGAGCCCCCGCGCCGCAGCCTCCGGATCTGGAAGCTGGCTGTAGAGCCTGCGCGCTCCCGACGGATTCCTCGCAGGCAGGAAGTCCCATGGCCGCTGGGCGTGGGGATCGACGGCAGCACGCACCTCACGCAGATCCTCCCAGCGAGTTGTCACGAGATCGATGTCGGCCTCGCTCTCCTCCCCCCTGAGCAACCTCAACCAGGCGGCGACCACATCGAAACGCCAGTCGCAGGGCAGGTCCCCGGGCTGTCCGCCCGCACGCCCCAACGCCCCAGCCGCAGCCAGTGCAACATCGTCGGTGGGCTGCTGACAGGCCCTCTCCAGCAGAATCTGTCCCGCCCCGGGGGCAAGCTGCCCGGTGACGCCCTGGAGCGCAGCCGCCTGCGCCGCGGCGACGTCTTCCCCCGCAACCAAGGGCAACAGGATCAGCTGCATCTCCGCCAAGGTTCGGTGCGCGAGCTCGTGACGCGGATTCCCCTGAGGCAGCGTCGCCACGCTCTCCGCGAAGTCCTCCAGCAGGGCAAAGGCCGACTCCAGGTCGGCGGCCCTGGTGGCGGCCATGTGCGCCACCACCAGGATCGCCGGGAAGGTTGCGGAATAGAGGGCTCCTCGGCGCAGCACAGAGATGGACAGCTGATCGAACGCATAGGCGGACTCCTCCGGGTCGGCCAGCGCCATCAGATCGGCTGCGGTTCCCGTGGCACTCCCATAGGCGTTCTCCAACTGACCCCAGCTGGTGGCCTCGATCAGCCTCCGCCAGGGGGGGATCATCGGATGCCCTCTGCCGGGTCCTGCCACCGCCATGGTTCAAGGCGGCGCCCCTCCCCCATCGGCGTCTGGGAAACAGCTCCGCCATCACCACCGGCGTGCCCCCATCTGCTCCACCTCATCGCCGCCACGACGTTGCACCAGGTCTTGGTCATAGGGCTCCCTTTCGCGCCATCCCCCGACCCGAGCCTATACAGTCACAGCCCGATGCGTGAGACCATCATGCAAATGCCCTTCACATCAGCATCGGCAGAAACATGAAACGGGGCCCGGTCAACGCCGGGCCCCGCAGGGGCAAAGGGTCGCCAGCTCAGGAATGAGCTGATTGATGGTTCAGGAGCCAGTCTTCGGAAGCCTTGGCTTGCTGGGAACCTTGCATGCCGGATCATCCAGCACCTGGACATAGGTGGCCGAGCCGTCCTGGTTGGGTGTCCACCCAGCTGGCAGCTTGTCAATGGAGAAGGCCTGGCCATGTGCAGGCTTGGCGGTCAGGGTGACCTTGACCTTGTTCTTTCCCGCACGTTCGATCTTCGGCTCGCCATAGGTCACACCCTCCGTCTTCGGAATCTCGACGGTGGGGTCGGTCGGGGTGGTCGAGCCTGGCTTGCAGACCCCCGGGGTCACCTTCGGGGAGACTGGGGAGACGGTCTTCGCCGAGCAGTCCGGCTGCGTGATGGTCTTCGAGAAGGTCACCACGCCATTCACCACCGACCAGCCCTCCGGCAGCTTCGCGGTGTCGATCGTCGCGCCGCCCTTGGGGGTGGCGGTCAGGGTGACCGTCGCCTCGGAGCCGTCCACGGTGATTTTCGGTTCGCTGTAGTCGATCTGGTCGGTGTCGTCGGCACCGGTCACCGTGGGCGGGGTCGGGGTGGTCGAGCCTGGCTTGCAGACCCCCGGGGTCACGGTGGGGATCACCGGGGTGACCGCGGCTGTGACCTTGCTCACGGTGTTCGTCAGGGTCAGGTCAATGGTCTTGCTGCCCTCGATCTTGATCTGCGCACTGTTGCCGTCCGGAACACCGTCGTTGACGCCCTCACCTGAGAACACCGGGTCGCCGAAGGTGAAGCCTGCGACCTCTGGGGTCTTCTCCGTCAGAGTGACAACCGAGCCATTCGGGATGTTGGGCAGGTCGACGAAATCACCATCCGCGGTGAGGGAGAGCTCACCCGTCTTGGTGCTGCCGCCGGCCTCATAGCTGTAGGTCACAGGGAAGGTGGTGTCGCCGGGCAGGCTGTTGGCATTGTCCCCGGTGACAACCTTCCTCACCTTCAGGTGACCGAGGGCCCTACCGGCTCCGGTGCCGCCTCCTGCGGCCCGCTTGGTGGTCTCCGCGTTCACCTCGGTGGAGTCGACCATGGCCTTGTTGACCAGTTTGGTGCCCTCCGCGATCGGCTGGGGGGCCTTCACCCAGAGAATCATCGCGTAGATGCGGTCGGCGGAGAAGTTCTCCTCCTTGTTGTCCAGCGTGGCAGTCACCACGTCGGCGGTCTCATCGATCTGGTAAGTGAACGACGGTGTGGTGTTCTCGTCGTAATCCTTGCGGCAGCCATCAGGCTTGCTCTCATTCCAGCACTGGGGATCCAGCGTGGACGAAAAGACCTTCGGGTATCCGGGGACGACATTGAGATCCATGCCCTCCACCTTGAAGGTGTCGGTGATCTCGACCTTGGACCGGTCAGCGATCTTCGAACCGGGGATAGCGATCTGCCAGGCCACCAGCGAGGGATCCTCCTCCCGCGTCCTGGCGTCCTCGCCGGGGAACCAGCCGCTCTTCTGAATGTCGGTGGGCATCCTCTTGCCGTAGCCGATGCCAGGCTGGTTGTTGGGCAGCGGCACCTCGACCTTGCCTCGGTTCCCCAGGTCGAACTTCAGCTTGCTCTGGTCCGTGGTTTTGACAACCTGGGCCTCAACCCAGACCGAGCCGCCGACGTCGGTCTTATTCTCAACGTTCTCGTTGAGTGTGCAGATCAGCTCATTGCTGGACAGAGCGCAGGTGCCATAGGTCAGCGGATCCCCGTCACGTCCCACCAGGTCGAAGGTGGCCCTGGTGGCCTTGAACTCCTCGGGCAGGCCCAGCGTGAAGGTGTCGCCGGCCTTGCCAGAGTTGTCGGGAATGGCCCAGTCCGCCTCGATTCGGACCATGCCCCACAGGTACACATCCGGTTGCTCATCGGAGTCCCGGATGATTTTGATGCTCTCAGGGATGATGGCGTCAACTTCAGCTGCCCTGGCCTGCGGACTCACCGTCGCAAGACCCACCAGGCTCAAGAAGAACGCCAGAAGCAGCGCCGGTAAGCGCCGCCTCCTCAGATTGTGAGTTTTCTGCGGCATGACTTCTCCCTCTCCCCCCCAGCCTTTCAACTGTCTCTCGAACGTTAACATGCCAAGGTGACGCTGAGGAAAGTCAGAGAGTCATGCCGCCATACCAAAATACGATGAAACGGTTCACCAGCTGGATTTCACGATCCCCGGAAGCTCACCGCGATGCGCCAGCGTCCGGAACCGCACTCGCGACACCCCGGCAATCCGCAGATAGCCGCGCGGTCGCCCATCGACGGCATCCCGGTTTCGCAGCCGAACGGGAGACCCGTCGCGCTTGAGGGAAGCCAGTTTGCGGACAGCCGCAAACCGCTCCTCCGCACTGGCGTCAGGGCTCTCAATGACTGCCTTGAGCGCAGCCCGCTTCTCGGCCTGCTGAGCAACGATGCGAGCCCTGCGCTGATTCGCCACAATCTTGGAGCGCTTGGCCATCAGCGGGCCTCCTTGAATTCAACGTGCCGCCGGACCACCGGATCGTACTTGCGCAACACGATCCGGTCAGGGTCATTGCGACGGTTCTTGCGGGTGACGTAGGTGTACCCCGTGCCCGCAGTGGAGCGCAGCCTCACCAGGGGACGCAGGTCGTTCTTCTTCGCCATGCCCTACAGCCTCTTCCCCTGTGCGATCATCTCCGCCACGACAGCGTCGATGCCGCGGGCATCGATCACCTTGATGCCCCGCGCTGAGACCGTGAGCCTGACATGACGGCCCAGCGACGGCACCCAATACCGCTTCCTCTGGACGTTGACGTTGAAGCGGCGCGCGGTCCTCTTTTTGGACCAGGGGACGTTGCGACCGAAGCCCGGCGCGGCACCGGTGACCTGGCAATGTCGAGACATGACACTCCTCGGGTTGTGCGAACTACGAGTGCTAATGATAATGATTCCTACTTGTTCCGCAACCCTTGGAGACATGATGAAACCTGGCATCCATCCCGACTACCACCCCGTGGTCTTCCGCGACATCTCAACCCAGACGATGTACCTAACACGCTCAACCATCACCTCGAAGACCACCATCACCTGGGAGGACGGCAACACCTACCCCCTGGTCGATGTCGAGATCACCGCCGACAGCCACCCCTTCTACACCGGCAAGGCCCGTCAGCTCAGCGTCACGGGCCGTGTGGAGAAGTTCCAGCAGCGCTACGGGAAGACCAGATGACCACCGACATCGCCCTGGTGGCCGCCTGGGACCAGGTCGCCAGAGCAACCGCGACGAGCGCTCTCCTGGTCGATCTCCCAGACGCCCTGGTGATCCAGCATGACCTATCCCCCGACGGCGAGCTGCGACGGCGCTGCTGGGATGCGACAGGCATTGTTGAGACCGACATCGTGACACTTGAGCACGGCTGCATCTCCTGCGCCACACGTGAAGACCTAGTGCCCGCCCTGGCCAATCTGCTGGAACGACGCACCTGGGGCCACGTAGTGGTGTCACTGCCCCTGACCGCCGCGCCGGAGGCCGTCACCTGGCAGCTCCGCGAGGCCATCCGCACCGGGCTGATCGATGCCAGACTGGCAACCGTCCTGGCCGTCGCCGACGAGTCAACGCTGGTTGAGGACATCTTCGGCGACGACCTCCTGGAGGACCGCGGACTGACGCTGTCACTCACCGACGAACGCGCCGTCGGCGAGGCAGCCTGCGCCCAGCTGGACTTCGCGGATGTGATCGCCACCCTGGGAGAACCGGATGCAACCACGAACGCGGTCCTGGAGCACCTAGTCGGCGACCGGGGGCGCGCCCGGGTTCACCACCTGGACGCGGCAGCCCTGATGAGCCGCTCCCACGACTTCCTGGCCGCCCAGCGTCGCACCCCGACCGGCCCACACCACCACCGCAGCGTCGACTGTCACGGCGTATGGACTCTGGTGCTCTCCAGCGACCGCGCGCTCCACCCGGGCCGTCTCTACGAACAGGTGGAGCTCATCGGGGCGGGCCGCCTGCGCAGCCGCGGCCTGACGTGGGTACCCTCACGCCCCCAGATGATGGTGGCCTGGGATGGGGCGGGCGGTCAGTTGAGCATCGGCGACGCCGGGCCATGGGCTAGCGAGCGGGAACGTCACACACGGCTGGTGATCACAGGCATCGACGCCGCGGACCGTGAACGGGTTGAACGGGCCTTCCGCGACATCCTGCTCACCGACTGGGAGGCCTCCCGGGTGAATGATTGGGACATCGACGACGGCCTCGGACTCTGGCTCGGCACAGCCGAGCAGGAGGAAGCCTGACACCGGTGCCCGCGGAACTGCTAGCTGCTGCGCGCAGCCAACTCGTCGCAGACCTGGATCAATAGCTCCTTGGCCTCGCCGTCCGGCAGGGGGGCCAGGTGGGCGCAGGCCAGCTCAGCACGGCGGCGCACCTCGGCGCGGGCCTGCTCAATGACCGGGTGGGCCCGCAGTCGCCCCAAAGCCTCCGCCAGTGCCGCATCACTGCTCAGATCACCAGCCAGCAGATCCTTCAGCGGCTGGTCAGCCGGATCCGTGCTCTGCGCCAGCAGCAGCGTCGGAAGGGTCGGCACTGCCTCCCTCAGATCCGTCCCCGGGGTCTTGCCCGTGACGTCACTGGTGATATCGATGATGTCGTCGCTGAGCTGAAACACCAGCCCGATCTCCTCACCATAGGCAGCCAGCGCCCGCCGCACCTCAGCCGAGGCTCCTCCCACCATGGCGCCGAACAGCGCAGATGCCGCGATCAGGGAGCCGGTCTTGTCGGCGATCACCTGCAGGTAGTGGGCAAGCCGGTTCTCCCCTGCCGCAGGACCGCGAGTCTCGGCAATCTGCCCCTGGACAAGACGAGTGAAGGTCTCAGCCTGCAGCCGCACGTAGTCGACCCCCAGATCCGCAACCAGAATGGAGGCCTTGGCGAACAGGTAGTCGCCGATGAGGATGGCTATCGAATTCCCCCACCGGGAGTTCGCCGACGGGGCGGCACGACGCACGTCGGCCTCGTCCATAACGTCGTCGTGGTAGAGGCTGGCGACATGCGTCAACTCCATCACCAGGGCCGCCTTCAACAGGCGCTCCTCATCCGCCCCATCCCCGAACTGGGAGGCGAGATACACCAACTGGGGCCGGAATCGCTTGCCCCCGGCCGTGATCAGGTGACTGGCGGCCTCCGTCACGAATGGCGAGTCCGCTACCGCGACCTGCCGTAGCTGCTCCTCGAAACGCGCCGAGAGAGAATCGATGTCGAGGGCCAAGGTGACTCCGTAGGATCAGCGAATGAACTGCGCGGCGCCAGCCGCCAGATCAAGGATAGTACCGGGGAACAGCCCCAGGAACACCGTCGCCAGCCCCGCGACGCCCACCAGCAGCCATGTCGCGGCCGAGGCCGGAGCCACCGATCCCCTCTCACCCCGCTCAGGGGCGCTGAACCACATAGCCACCACAACCCGCAGATAGAAGAAAGCCGTCACCAGGCTGGCGATGACCGCCACCAGCACCAGCCACCCGAAACCGCCCTCCCAGGCCGCCGCAAACACCACCAGCTTGCCGACAAAGCCCGCCGTCAGCGGAATCCCCGCGAAGCTCAGCAGGAACAACGTCATCACGCTCGCGACAAGGGGATCCGTCTGGCCCATCCCCTGCCATGCCGCGATTCCGTTCGCCTCACCAC
>CAKZJI010000210.1 GCA_936941515.1 uncultured Propionibacteriaceae bacterium | reverse complement strand
TTCTTCGAGACCTGGGCAGCGAACTACCTCACGCAGGTCCGCGAGTTCCGGGAGCAGTGCGAGAAACACTCCGAACCCGGCCTGCTGGACCACATGGGCACCGCCTCAGTGGCCCGCGACCTCGACGTCCTCCGCGCCGTCTCCGGACAGAAAACCCTGGACTATCTCGGCATGTCCTACGGCACCGAAATCGGCTACACCTATGCCGAGCTCTTCCCCCACAACACCGGCCGCCTGGTGCTCGATGGTGCCATGGATTCCACCTCAACCAACCACAGGCTGACCGTGGAAACAGCTGAAGGGTATGAGAAAGCCCTCCATCGCTACGTCCAGGCCTGTCTGGAAGGGAAAGCCGGCGACAATTGCCCCCTGACCGGTGATGTGGAGGACGGGGTGCAGCAGATCCGCGACCTGATCGCCTCCGCCAACGAATCACCGCTGACAACCTCCGACCCCGACGTGACCATCACCGGAGCCCAGCTCAAGGATGCCATCGGAGGATATCTGGGTATCGGCGCTTGGCCGCAGCTGACCGCGGCCCTGGCTCCTGCCATCGCCCAGGGCGATGCCTCCGGTTTCGCCGAGGCCGTCAAGCAGGCTTCGGCAGGTGTAAGCATGGCGGCCTGGACGGCTGTCATGTGTCAGGACCGTCCCGCGCAGGCCAATGGGGACCTCTGGCAGGCCCAGTATGAGGAGGCTCAGAAGGTCGCCCCCACCTTCGCGGGCGGCGCCGGCCTCGACATGACCTGCACCGCCTGGGGTCACTACTCCAAAACCGACCCCATCCCGCAGAACGTCCACGCCAAGGGCGCGGATCCCATTCTCGTAGTGGGCACCACCGGCGACCCCGCCACCCCGTATCACTGGTCTGAAGCCCTCACCAAGCAACTCGACTCCGCCCACCTGATCACCTGGGAAGGCAACGCCCACGTCGCCTACGCCCACGGCAACAAGTGCATCAAAACAGCCATCGACGGCTTCCTCCTCGACGGCCAGCTGCCACAAGACAACCTCGTGTGCACCAACTAACCCCCCAACCTATGGGTGGCCCTGCCGAGCCCCGGCAGGGCCACACCCGCAATCGCTGGGGCCAACTACCGCGAGAAGACCAAGCCCCTCGATCCCACAACAGACTGCTGCCGGGCATCCAAAGACCAGCTCTCCGCGCCGCTGAAACGCACTACCACACCGGCCCAGGCCGCCAAACCCGCCGATGAAACAAGGAATATGGGGGACTCAAGCCCCCATCGATTGACACCGTCTATTTTGTGTGGTTGGCTGAACCACAGAAGTTGAAGACAAAGGAATCAACGCCTCGGATGCCGACCAGGGCTTCCAGCCTGAGCGCATCAGACCTTGGCGGGCAAGTCGCCGGCCACGGCTGAAGCGTTCCACTGATCCGATGCGGACCTCAAACCGGACGCCGTTTCCATCAGCCATCGGAATGCAGCGTCTCTGTCGTCTCAACTTTCCTCAGACTAGGCAGCACCCATCCCAGGGTTGAAGGAGACTCCATGACGAAAATCACGAAACGAGGAGTGGCGCTGCTCGTCGCGGTTGCGGCAGCGGTCCTCGCGGTGGTGGCCGGTCCGCGCACCCCGCACATCGACGGGAACACCTCCGGTGATGCCGACCTGGCGGCCCGGGTGCGTTCCCTACTGCCCGACGACGCGGGGCTGGAGGCGCTGCACGTCTCGGTGATCTCGCCCGAGGGAGTGAGGCATGCGGGGCTCGGCTCCTCCGGTGGTGTCGTGCCCGACGAGCACAGCCGCTTCGGCCTGGGGTCGGTGACCAAGACCTTCAACGGCCAGCTGCTCGCTGTGGCCATCGCCCGCGGCGAGGTGGCCGAATCCGACACCCTGGCCACACACATCCCTGAACTGGAGGGCAGCCAGGCCGGGACCGTGACCCTGCTGGAGTTGGCCACTCACACCTCGGGCCTGCCCCGTGAGGCTCGCTCGGACTGGGTGTGGCCGTGGGTCTCCGGCAGCGAGCAGGCGTCGTCCGGCGACCGGGCGCCCCAGGGCGAACAGGAATTCCTGCGGCAGGCCAGGACACTGACCTTGAGTACCCGAGGCACATTCAGCTACTCCAACCTGGGCGCTGACCTGCTCGGACTCGCCCTGGCGCGCGCCGCCGGGGCTGCCTCCTGGCAGGACTATGCGACGACCCGGCTCCTTCAGCCTCTGGGCATGAACGACACCGTGTTCACCTCGGTCGACGACGCCGTCACCGTCCCCGAGCGCGCCATCAAAGGCAAGTGGGAGAACGGGCGCACGGTGATGCCCGGCACGCCCGGCCAGTACGCCCTTGCGGCGGGGGCATCGACCTGGACCACGGGCGCCGACATGGCCCGCTACGCCCAGGCGGTGATGGACGGCACCGCTCCGGGTGGTACGACCGCCTGGCAACCCCGCCAGAGCATCAATGACACATATCAGATCGGCTACCTGTGGATCAGGTGGCGCCTGGACGATGACCGTTCAGCGATCTTCCACGACGGCGGTCTCGCCTGGTACGGCACCGTCGTGATTATGGATCCGGCCTCAGGCCGGGCGGTGGTCGTCATGGCCAACACCGCGCTGGCTCGGCTTGACTCCCTGGCCCAGGCGCTCCTCGACGACAGCCAGGATCCCGTCCCCTCGCAGGCCAGTCTCGGGGCTGGCATGACCGGTTTCATCCCGTACTACTCACTGGCGCTCGCAGCGGTGTTGGTGGCCCTCTCGCTGTGGGCCGCGTGGCGGGCAGAGCGGCTGGGATCCCGGCTGGCGACGGTGATCCGGGCAGTGGACGTGCTGTCCTGGGCGGCCCTGGCCGCGGCGCTGGGTCCGTGGTCGTCGATTCCGGGCTGGACCTACGCCCTGATGCTCCTGCCCGGTGCCTACGCGATAGTCCGCATGGCCTTGCGATGGCGTGAGCTTCCCTGGCGGCCCGGTCCCGGCAAGCTGCGCTGGTGGCTGTGGGTGCGCCTGGTGCCGTGCGTGGCTTTCGCGGTCCTGGTCCTGCTCGTCGTCATGCCCAAGGGATGAGCGGTCCGTGGCGCGTTCGACCAGGGGCAATACGAGCGTCTGGCTCCGGGATGGTGACAACACCCAAGCAGCTGGGCGATCCAGCAAGGAGATCGTCCAGGCGAGAAAAAGAGAAAGGAAACCAATGACAATGAGGAAAACTGATTCGGGTTCGGCTCATTCCGGTTGGCGGAGGAAACGGTCCCTGGCTGCTGCCCTGGTGGGGGGTGCGCTGCTGGCGGGGCCGGTGGTGTCGGCTCTGCCCGCCTATGCCGCGCCGCAGGGATCCGGCTCTCATACCTCTGCCCCGGATGACCCGGGGAATAGCCCGGCGGTGCCGGAGGGGCTGGAGTCTTTTTATGGCCAGGAGGTCTCGTGGTATCCGTGCGACGATACCGGGGGCATGGAGAAGACCGAGGAGCAGGGCAAATTCTCCTGCGGCATGGTGACGGTACCGATGGATTACAACCAGCCTGAGGGTAAGACCATCCAGGTGGCGGTGAAGAAACGCATCGCCGATGGTGAGTCTCGGGGTTCGCTGTTTATCAATCCGGGCGGGCCGGGCGGCTCCGGCATCAGTTTGGTTGAGGGGGCGGAGAAGAGTTTCTCGAAGGAGTTGCTGGCCGGCTACGACGTGGTCGGCTTCGACCCGCGGGGTGTGGGCTCGTCTACCGCCATCACATGCGGAGATGCCACCCTGGGCATGGAGGCCAGCAAGGAGAAGCCGCAGCCGGGGGAGTTCTTCGAAACCTGGGCAGCGAACTACCTCACGCAGGTCCGTGAGGTCCGGGAGCAGTGCGAGGCCCACTCCGAACCCGGCCTGCTGGATCATGTGAACACCGTCTCGGTGGCAAAAGACTTGGACGTGCTGAGAGCGATATCAGGGGAGAAGTCCCTGAATTACCTCGGCTTTTCCTATGGCACCGAACTGGGCTACACCTATGCCGAGCTCTTCCCGAAGAATGCCGGCCGCATGGTGCTTGACGGTGCGGTGGATCCCACCATCTCCCACCAGGATTTCGACCTCGACAGGGCTGAGGCCTTCGAGAACGCCCTGCACAGCTACGTGCAGGCCTGTCTGGAAGGAAAAGCCGGCGACAATTGCCCGCTGACCGGTGACGTGGAGCAGGGGGTGCAGCAGATCCGTGATCTGATCGCCTCTGCCGACGCCTCACCCATGGCAACCTCTGATCCCGACGTGAAGGTCACCGGAACCCAGCTCGCCCAGGTCATCCAGATGTATTTCCTGCAGTCTGGGCTCTGGCCACAGCTGACCGCGGTCTTGACCCCTGCCATCGGCCAGCAAGACGCCTCCGGCTTCGCCGGAATCCTCAACCAGGCCTTGGGCAAGTTCAACGTCGCGACATATTTGGCTATCACCTGTCAGGATCGTCCCGCTGCCGAGGGTGGGGTGGACCTCTGGAAGGCCCGGTATGAGGAGGCCCAGAAAGTTGCTCCTACCTTCGCAGGAGGCATCAGCACCGATATGCTCTGCTCCGCATGGGGCCACCACTCCACATCCGATCCCATCCCGCGGGATGTCCATGCCAAGGGTGCGGCTCCGATCCTGGTGGTGGGCACCACCGGTGATCCTGCCACTCCCTACAAGTGGTCTGAGGCTCTGGCCGAGCAGCTCGACTCCGGGCAGCTGCTGACCTGGAAGGGCGAGGGTCACTGCGCCTACGGACGCGGCAGCTCCTGCATCACCAAGGCTGTTGACGGCTTCCTCCT
>CAKZJI010000209.1 GCA_936941515.1 uncultured Propionibacteriaceae bacterium | reverse complement strand
TTTTTGGGTCTTGGATGCGGAACTTTGCTTCGTTCACCTTGCCCACGGTACTTTCAGTACGGCTTCATTCGGTTGCCTTGGCGCAGTATCCACCCCGCACACGGCCTCCCACCGGTGAACTTCTGAGACAGGGCACCAGAGAGTGGTGGCTCATGCATCCTCCCCGAGCCCGTCAAGAGCCTTGTGATGCCTGAGCCTCCTGACCGAAAACCCGGCCGTGGTGATAACGGATGCGGTATGGAGCCCCTTCCTATCGGCTGGATCTCCCAGGGTCTCTACTAGTGGATATGGAAAAGGTTGTGAGATAGGCGCCCACAACGGAAGAGATGAGTGGCAGAGGTTGTCGTCATCCATGCGTACTGCCTCTCATCACGGTCTCGTTGGGGTATGGCATTGGGTAGAGAGGCGTTTCACGTGAAACGCATAGATCACGGCACGTGAGATAGGACGCCTGGCTTTGAAGCAATCGGCCGAACCGGACTCCAGGCTGGCGATGCTGGGGCTCATGGCATAGATGTACCCTGCGGGACTCCCTCTGCTCCCCTGGAGTGCCCCCCGGGGAGACCCGACAGACGGCTTCCGATGATCATGTGATTCCTGATCTGGGGAGCATCACCGACACATGATTTTGCTGACTCCTGACAGGGGATGTGGAGTGGTGCTGCTATCTCGATTGACACCTCGGTGCTGCTTTCCTTGGGTGTGTCTGCGACTGTGGTCGATGTGCCGCAGCTCAACATGACCTTCAACAAGCACACCCCTGGCATCCTATGCTTGGAGTTCCTCACATGGGAGGCGGTCTGCGGATAAAGCTGCGTGAGGCAGTCGAGCGTGATGGTTGCTGGGCACGACGTCGTGAGCGAGGTTATATGAGGCGAGGTTGTGCCTAGGGGTGAAAAGCGTCTGGAGGATCGACGACACAGGTCGCCACCAGCTGTTGTACTCCCTATCGACACAGAGAGCGTTTGACCATCCACTCTGACTTGTATCTGGGACACTCTCCACCGCGTTGCGCCTCCTTCTCCCAGGAGGCGAGCACCTGCGCAAGCTCACTTCGTATGCAATACGGTCGCCGCCACCTTGTTGGTTGCGTTGGGCGACCAACCACTTCAGAGTGATTCCGCAGGTCGCATGCCCTGACGGGAAGGGGTTCGGAACTTTCTGATGCAGGGGCCTCTACTGTTTTTGCCAGGGGAAGCTGAGAGGTTCTGCCGTGATGCTTGATGCGGTGGCTGTGTCTCGGGTGAGTGTTCCTGAGCAGTGGCGTTTCACGTGAAACGCCTCATACTCTCTCACGTTCTGCGGTGTTGCACTCCGCTACTCCTGCTTCAACGATTCCCTCCGGTCCTTGGGTGCCCAGTGCTGGTGGATCAGAGACTCCTGGTGCCGAGGGAGGCCCCTCACGAGGTGAGCTTGCCCCGGCAGAATCTCACGGGGTTGTCTCATGTTGTCTTGAGCATATGCCTCAGCCACAAACCCGCACTCACTATTGGGCGAGTGGGCACTGCTCGAGCTGTGCATGTGTTGCGACGCAGGAATGCGCGAGTCTCCACTTGGAGCTTCGGTAAAGGAGGTCTCTGGAAGATGCTGCCAACATCCTCGTAGCGTGAAATTGCTAAGACGAAATATCGATATATATTTAAAAAGCTATAACTTGGTAGCGTCGAAGGAGCGACGATCGTGATAGCTGGCTTGGTGGGCGGGAAGAGTGCCGGAGAAGTCTTCCCCTGGACCAGCGGAATCGTAGCTGAGCTCCCTGGGTGCTGTACTTGCTCTCTATCGCATTGCTGAGTAGCACGGACGCTACCAGAAGAGGCCTGAGCGTGTGCTCCAACGATGGGTTCTGAAGGTGTGTTTTCATCTGCGCAGTGCAACTCCGGGGGCGTGAGCCTGCCGCAGCATCGGAGTCACGGGTGACGCTACCCCAGTCCTTCGCCCAACGGATGACGTGAAGCTCAAGCAGCGGCTGAGCTTCGCTCAACCGTTTCACGTGAAACGCCGTGGCTCTCGGGAATCAAACAAATCGACGGCTAGAGTTGGCGCATTGAAGGAGGACTCAATGGCTTTGTTCTTTCGCAAACGAAGGCGTCCCCAGGCCGACGTCGATGTCGAGCCATGGAAGGATCATGCAGCCGTTTCACGTGAAACGGCCATCCAGACTCCTCCGGGACCGCGAAGGGCACGCTTTGATCGTGATGATGATGACTGGGACGCCGACGATGAATACGGTATGGAGCAAGACGTGACAGAATCCCCTGCACTCCCCACGCCGAAAGAGCCCCGCGTCTTCGTGGTGGTGAATCAGAAGGGTGGCGTGGGCAAGACCACTACCACGGTCAACATCGCCACAGCTTTGGCCTTCGGTGGCTTGAATGTGTTGGTCGTCGACATTGACCCACAGGGTAACGCCTCCACGGCGTTGGGGATCGACCATGACCCAGGAACGCCTGGCACGTATGAGGTGCTTCTGCACAATGCCCGGATCGATGATCTGGCCAAGCAGTCGCCGCACAACTCCAACCTGCACGTGCTACCCGCTGCGATCGACCTCTCGACGGCAGAGCTGGAGCTTGTCAATGAGAGCGGGCGGGAGACCAGGCTGAAGCGTGCGCTGGCCGCCTACATGGAGCAATCCGGGGTTGACTACGTGTTCATTGACTGCCCCCCATCGCTTGGCCTGTTGACACTCAACGCGCTGGTGGCTGCGACGGAGATCATGGTCCCCATTCAGACGGAGTACTACGCTCTGGAGGGTGTCTCCCAATTGATGCGTACCATCCACAAGGTCAAGGGCAACTTGAATGACAACTTGGAGTTGAGCACAGTCATCCTGACGATGTTCGACAACCGCACAAACCTGTCGCATGAAGTCGCTGGTGAGGTCCGCAAGCACTTTGCCACGCAGACTCTGGACACGGAGATCCCGCGCTCGGTGCGCATCGCAGAGGCCCCCAGCTACGGGCAGAGCGTCATCACCTATTACCCGAAGTCGCCTGGGGCTGTTGCCTATCTGAAAGCTGCCCAGGAGATAGCTGATGCCGCGACTGCTGAGGAAGGTAACTGATCATGGCCAAACCCAAGCAAACTGGCCTTGGCAAGGGGCTCGGTGACCTCTTCGCACGTACTGAAGGCACCGAGGAAGAACCGTCGCAGCCTTCCCAGAAGCTCCGTGATGGCTCCTATTTCATCGAGCTCCCCCTTGATGTCATCGTTCCGAACCCCCGTCAACCAAGGCATGTCTTCGATGAGGATGACCTGAACGAGCTTTCCGCCTCCATCGCGGAATTCGGTGTCCTACAGCCTGTTGTGGTGCGGGAGGTTGAGCCGAGCACCCGGTTTGAGCTCATTATGGGTGAGCGACGGTTCCGAGCGTCCAAGATGGCTGGCAAGGAGACCATCCCCGCCATTGTCCGCGGAACTGACGACGATGATCTCCTCCGTGACGCGCTGCTGGAGAACCTGCATCGAGCCAACCTCAATCCCCTTGAAGAGGCATTGGCCTATCAGCAGCTGCTCACTGATTTCGATTGCTCCAAGGAGGAGCTGTCTCAGCGCATCCACCGCAGCCGACCGCAGATCTCGAACACACTGCGGCTGCTGAACCTCCCCTCCACTGTTCAGACAAAGGTTGCGGCCGGAGTGCTCTCAGCAGGACATGGCCGTGCGTTACTGGGTCTGACACACCAGCGGTCGCAGGAGCTGCTGGCCGAACGCATCGTGGCTGAGGGCCTATCTGTACGCAGCACCGAGGAGATTGTGCGGCTTGGTGATGAGCCTGAGGCCGCCCCGGGCGAGCCGACGCCGCGCGTGCAGCGCATCCCTTCCGAGCGTGAGGCGGCCGTCGCCGCGCAGCTCTCGGATCACTTCGACACCCGCGTCAAAGTCGCCATTGGGAAGAACAAGGGCCGAATCACTATTGAGTTCGCCTCCACGGATGACCTGGAGCGGATCATGGCGGTGATTGACGGTCGAACCGTGTAGCCATATGCCGGCCTAGAAACTTAGAGCTTTATCGATAAAACAGTAAACTTGCTCTGTCCGTGTGGTACCACCTCACGGTGTTACCCGTGTGCCTCGGTCGACATGGTCACGTATGGTCTCTACGCATGAAAGACCAACAGACGCAAGGGCTGCATTCCCACTCATATACTTGCCGCGTCGGTGACCTGGTCAACGGCGAGCATGAGCTAGTCGCTCGGATTCTCCTGCCCATGCAGCGCGACGGCAAGGACGTGACCTGGTCGCACTTCATTCCGCACGACCAACTGTCAGCAACCCTTTCCTGGCTGCAAGTCTGCGTGACCCTCGGGAAACGCCCAACGATGGACTACGAGCCTCCGTTCGCGCACATGACCTCGCTGCTGAACACAGCCTTGGCAGGTGTGCTGACGCGCATTTTAGAACCCGACGAACAGTGCTGGTGGGCCCTGTGGGAAGGGTATGCCACCACAGCCGCCGACCTAGCCGCGCCAGGGTTTGATGCGGCACCGCCGCTGCTGCGCACCCTACCGCGAAATGTGGTGGCGGACCTCGCCTTTACGTCGTCCGGGAACCTGAGCGATAGCGCGGTGTTACGCCACGAGCCTCCTGCGTGGCTGCGCAAACCCGACGGAAACCTGCCAGGGCATTCGCACTACCCGCTGATCGCCTGCTCGGACTCGCTCAGCGTGGTCATGGCCTGTCCCGCCTACCACGATTCGCTCTACATCAGCGGCCCCGAGGCGCTGCTCGTCGAGCTCACCGCTGCCGACCTTGAGGTGTTCGTCATCGACCCCGACCTGCCGCTGCCTGGCTCCGGGGAGATCTTTCCTTAGGCGGCGCGGACCGCGTCGGGGCCGGTTGCTTTAGCCTCGCACCTACCTCGTCGCTAGCGGCCGGAGCTCCCCGAGGACCTCGTTGAGGGCCTCCGTGGCCGACGGGTGGGTGTAGATCGCGTTGTGCAGCGCTGATGCCGGGATTCCGTGGCGCATGGCCATGGCCACCAGGTTGATGACCTCGTCGGCCGCGTGGTGCATGAGGGTGGCCCCAAGAATCTGGTCAGTGTCCAGGTCCACGACGAAACGCACCAGACCCCGGGCATCGCCCTCGATCTTCGGGCGCGGCATCATCGCGATGGCTGCGACCGGTTTCGAAGCCACGCCAATGTTGCCCGGCAGCTCACGGGCCTGACGCTCGTTGATGCCGACCCGTGCGATGGGCGGGGTCGTGTAGATCACCGTCGGCACCGCAGCCCGGTCCGCGGTCGACCGCTTCCCCTCCCCGGCCAGCTGGCCGACGACGATCCGGAAGTCATCCAGGGAGATGTAGGTCTGCTGCGGACCTCCGTTGACATCGCCGACCGCGAACACGCCCTCGACGCTGGTGCGCAGCTTCTCATCAACACGGATGAACCCGCGCTCATCAGTGTCGATGCCAGCGGCATCCAGACCGAGGGAGGCCGTCACGGCAGTCCGTCCCGTCGCCAGCAGCACCGCATCGAACTTCTCTAGGTGCGTGCCCTCGCCATCACGCCAGGCCACCTCGACACCGTCTGCGCCATCTGTGATCTCCGTGAGCTCCACCTGATTTACCAGCTTCACCCCGGCATCCTGCAGGGCTCCGACGGCAGCGGTGGCGACATCCTCGTCCTCATTGGGCAGGATGCGCTGACCGCGGTCCAGCAGCGTCACCTCGGAGCCGAACTGCCCGAAGATCGACGCAAACTCCAGGCCGATCGGCCCCGCACCCACCACCGCGAGGCGGTTAGGCCGCTCCGTGAGCTGCTGGATGGTGGTCGAATTATGGATGCGGCCACCCCAGCGGGCACCTGGGATGGGCGGCAGTACCGGGATGGACCCCGTGTTGACGATGATGGTCTCGGCCGTGATGGCGACCTCGCCGTCGGAGGTGGTGACGCGCACCTCATGTGGCCCGGTGAAGCGAGCCTCGCCCAGGATCACCGTCGCCGTGGGAACCGTCTCGATCATCTCCGCGTTCTTGGTGCGCATCGCACCGGTCAGGGTGTTGCGGCGCGCAACAGCCCGCTGCCATGCTGCGGCGCCGTCATCGTCGGAACGCACCTGCTCGGCATCATGAACCAGCGCTTTCGTCGGCACGCATGCAATGTTGATGCAGGTTCCGCCGATCATCTCGGGGTCACGCTCAACCACGGCCACGGACTTGCCGGCCAGTCCCAGCTTCCGGGCCAGCGTCTTGCCGCCCTTGCCCCAGCCGATGACGAGCAAGCTGACATTGAGTTCAACAGTCATGTGGGACTCCTTCACGTCTCAGGTCAGGCACCGAAAAACTCCGGAACCTCCTTGACAGTATGTGCCCCAGCCAAATGCGAGTGCTGATGCCACGCGGGTCAGTGCCCGCGCAGCCGGGCCTGCTCGATCAGGCCGGCATAGACCTCGCCCAAGTCCAGGCCCGCGGCCTCAAAGGCCAAAGGAGCAAGCGACGTCTCAGTCAGGCCAGGCGCGACGTTGCTCTCCAGGAACACGGGCCTCCCGTCGCGGATGATCGCATCAGTGCGGGAGACATCACGCTGCCCCAGGGCCTGGTGGGAGTGCACGGCGAGCTCCCTCGCAGCCTCCAACTCGGCCTCCGGCAGCTCACCCGGTGTCACGAACCGCGTCGCTCCTGCGGTGTACCGGGCCTCATAATCGTAGACCCCAGAGGCGGGATGGATCTCGACGGGCGGCAACGCCACCAGCCCATCCGGCCCGTCGACCACGGTGACCGCGACCTCAGTGCCCACGATGAACTCCTCAATCACCACCATTTTCCCGTACGCGAATGCCCCGACGAGCGCACTGGGCAGATCTTCTGGGGCATCGACCTTCACCGCGCCTAGCGCCGACCCCGACCGGGCGGGCTTGACCATCAACGGGAAACCCAGCTTCTCCCCGACGGCGGTCATGATCGCCTGCGCGCCGAGCTCACGGAAGATGTCGTCGGGCAACGCCACCTGCTGCGGCACGGCCAGGCCAGCCGCATCCACTAGGCGCGTCGCAATCGACTTGTCGAAGGTCCGGCGGGAACTGGCCCCATCGCTGCCGACGAACGGCACACCCAGGGTCCACAGCACCTCCCGCAACGCCCCATCCTCACCGAGCCCCCCATGCAGCACCGGAACGGCCACGGGATCGTCGTCTGCCAGAAGCTCCGCCACTAGGTCCGCGCTTACGTCGAGCTCTCGAACGTCAAGCCCTCGGTTTCGCAGCGCATGCGCGATGCGCCGCCCAGAGCGCAGCGATACATCACGCTCATGGCTCAACCCGCCGGCGATCACAAACACAGTCATGGGTTCTCCTAGTTGACGTCGGGGCCTGGACCGAAGGTGCGATGGTGAGCGGCCGGGGTGTGCATGCCGAAAGTCTGCAGCATGTCCAACTCGCTGCGAACGACCTGCGCGAACCGCTCGACGCCCGTGGTGATCCGCTCCGGCGTCGGGAAGCAGTAGGACAGCCGGACGTTGCGGGACCCCTGCCCGTCGGCGAAGAAAGCGGGTCCCGGCACGAAGGCGACGCGCGCGCTCACCCCGCGCGGCAACATCGCCGATGCATCCACGCCCTCCGGCAGCGTCACCCACACGAAGAACCCGCCAGCGGGGCGTGTCCACGAGCAGCCCCCCGGCATCTCCCTGCCCAGGGCCGACAGCATCGCGTCGCGTCGCGCCCGGTACATGTCCCGGAACACCTCAATCTGACCGCGCCAGTCGATGCTTTCCAAATAGTTGCTGATGGCGAACTGCGAGAACACGGGCGGGCACAGCGTCGCCGACTCCTGGGCCAGCACCAGACGCTCCTTGACCGCATGCGGCGCACACACCCAGCCGACGCGGAACCCCGGGGCGAATGTCTTCGAGAATGATCCCAGGTAGATGACGTTGTGATCCAGGGAACGCATGGCCGGGAGCGGGTCACCATCCAGCGACAGCAGCCCGTAGGGATTGTCCTCGACGACAAGCACTCCCTCCGCCGAGCAGACCTCCAGGATCGCGCGTCGACGCTCCACGGGTTGAGTGACGCCGGACGGATTGTTGTAGTTCGGGATCGTGTAGAGGAACTTGATGCGCCTCCCGTCGGCCCGCAGCCGCGTGATGGTCTCCCGCAGCCCCTCCGGGCTGACGCCCTCGTCGTCGCAGGGCACGTGGACGGTCTCCGCCTGGTAGCTGTGAAATGTTCCAAGTGCACCCACATACGATGGCGACTCCGCGAGGACCACATCCCCTGGGTCGCAGAAGGTGCGGGTCACCAGGTCGAGGCCCTGCTGGGAGCCGGCGGTGATGACGACCTCGTCGGGATCGGCGGTGATGCCCTCCTCAGCCATCACCTCGCAGATCCCCTCGCGGATGGTCAGCTCGCCCTGGCCTGAGCCGTACTGCATCACCTGGGTTCCGCGCTCCTTGATGAGCTGCGCGATGTGCTCGCCGATGACCTCGAGCGGGAGATCCTGGATATTCGGCATCCCCCCTGCCAGCGACACGATCTCCGGACGGTTCGCCACCGCAAACAAGGCTCGCACAGCGGAGACCCTCAGGCTCTGGGTGCGTTCGGAATAGTGCTCGACGAAGGGGTCGAGTCGTGTGTCGTGTCGGCTCACCTGGCCAACGTTAGCCGTCTCCCGTGGCCTGCGGAAAGCGCCCTCACTTCGAGGCGAGCGCCTCATAGACGGTGTCCACGGTCTTTGCCAGGGTCTCGTTGTCCTGACCGGACAGCCCGGCGACCAGGATTCCGGTGAAATCCACGATCCGCAGACATGCTGGAACGTTGGTGTCAGCGGTGGTGCCGCACACCGACTTGCCGACTTTCGTGGGATTGGTGAGGCCTATGCTCTCCGCGAATCCGGGGGCGCTGATCTCGGACCGGGAGGTCACCAGCACAAACTTCGATGCGCCGTCGGAATACTGGGCTGTTACCACCGCCTGCGAGCGGTTTGGGGACGACTCGTCTTTGACGTCCCCGACCACGAAGTTCCCGATCTGCACGGGAGGTTTCGTGGACCAGCGTGCCGCATGGGTTGATGGCTTGCCGCCCGCGAACCACAGCCCCAGCAGGGCGGCGAGCACCAGCACCACGACGACGAGCCCAAGCCCTATCAGCTTCACGACCATGGGGATGGGGGGTTTCCCGTCATGCTCAGCGTCGTCGTCTGTGTCTTTCTTGGGGACGTTGTGCCATCCGGGTTCATTGGGGGAATCCGCAGAGCGACGCGGCGCTGCCCTGTCTTTGCGTCTCGACCTGGGTGTGGGCGTCGCACCCGTGTCCTGCGGGCCGTCCTGCGTCCTCTTCTTCTTTGGGGCTTTGGACTGGGAGTCTGTGTTTTGTGCGTCGGCTCTCGTGCTGGTCTTGGGCTTCGGCTCCGCCTTCAGGATGCTGGCTGTGATCTTCGGCAGCGTGGTGGTCGCATCAATCCTCGGGAGCGCGGTGGTCTCCGTGACTGAGGCGGAGGGGCTCACGGCGCTGCTGGCTGTGCGTCTCGGCAGGGGTGCCTTCGGCGGTGTCGGGACGCTCCCTGCTGTGCGACGCGGCGCCGGGTACGACGGTTCGGGAGGCGAGACCGGGCTCGTCGCACTGCGGCGGGCCCGGGGTTCGTCGCGACGCGGCCAATGGGAAGGCATCAGATCAGCTCGTCGAGGACCTTCTTGAGGGCGTTCTTGGACTTGCCTCCGCCCAGCTGCTTCTCCACCTGGCCTGCCTTGAAGAACTGTAGTGTTGGCAGCTGGAGAATGCCCTGCTCGGCCGCCAGGCCTGTCTGGGCGGAGGTGTCGACCTTCACGAACTTCACCCTGCCCTCGTATTCCCGTGCCAGCTCGTCGATGATCGGCGCCAGCTGCTTGCACGGCGCGCACCAGTCCGCCCAGTAGTCCACTACGACCAGGCCGGGGCTCAGCAGGACCTCATCGGCAAAAGTGGCCTCGGTCACGTCCTTGACTGCCATCTTCCACAACTCCTTACGTATCCGGGCGAGTGTAGTCAGTCAGCCTGCTCGGCCAGCCAGCGTTCGGCGTCGAGGGCTGCGCGGCACCCCGAGCCAGCGGCTGTGATGGCTTGGCGATAGGTGTGGTCCACCAGGTCCCCGCATGCGAACACACCCGGCAGGTTCGTCGCCTGGGAGCCTTCCGCGACCTTGACGTACCCGGCGGCGTCGAGATCCACCTGCCCCTTCACGATCTGGCTTCGAGGGTCGTGCCCGATGGCGACGAACACCCCGGAGACACCCAGCTGGCGAGTCTCTCCCGTGACGGTGTCGCGGAGTGTCAGGGACTCGACCTTCGTTTTGCCGTTGACGCTCTCGACCACCGAGTTCCACGCGAAGTCGAGCTTCGGGTCCTTCTCTGCGCGAGCGACCATCGCCTTCGAGGCGCGAAGCTCGTCGCGACGATGCACCAGCGTCACCCGCGACCCGAAGCGGGTCAGGAAAGTGGCCTCCTCCACGGCGGAGTCGCCGCCGCCGATGACCGCGATGGGCTTGTCGCGGAAGAAGGCCCCGTCGCAGGTGGCGCACCACGACACGCCCCGTCCGGACAGCCGCTCCTCGCCGTCAATCCCCAGCTTCCGGTAGCCGGACCCCATGGCCAGGATCACGGCCTTCGCCTCCCACACCTTGCCGGCGGAGTCGGTGACCTTCTTGATTTCTCCCGTCAGGTCGACGGATGCGGCGTCGTCGGTGATCAGCTGTGCCCCGAACTTCGTGGCCTGGGAGCGCATCTGCTCCATCAGGTCAGGGCCCATGACGCCGTCGGGGAAGCCGGGGTAGTTCTCGACCTCGGTGGTGTTCATGAGCGCGCCCCCGGCGGTCACGGAGCCCGCGAGGACCACCGGGCTCAGCTGGGCCCGTGCCGCATAGATCGCGGCGGTGTAGCCGGCTGGGCCGGAACCGACGATGACGACGTCGTGCGAGCTGCTGTGCATGGCCCCGATCCTAGGTGTCGGTGCCGCAGCCGCTGCGGCGGTTGGGGGACAATGGAAGGCGTTATGCCCACCTACAACGACGTCGCCATCGTGCTGCGCACCCACAAGCTGGGCGAGCACGATCGGATCGTCACGCTGTTGACCCGCGGACGCGGCAAGGTGCGTGCGGTGGCGAAGGGGATTCGCCGCACG
>CAKZJI010000208.1 GCA_936941515.1 uncultured Propionibacteriaceae bacterium | reverse complement strand
CCCACTCGTCGATCTCGCTGGCTTGGAACTTCCAGAGGCGTCCGACCTTGTGGGCGGGCATGGCCTTCTCGGCGATCCAGGTGTAGACGGTGTCTTTGGTGACCCCGAGGTGGGCGGCGATGTCGTCTGCGGACAGCCACGGCTCAGCCACGTTGGTCCTCCCTCGCTTCGTGGCCCACGTAGGCCACCAGCCCTGATGATACTGGTGGGCGTGCGGCCTGGACATGGTTGGCCGGATGACGGGGCGCCGTGCCGAGGCTTTGCTGGACCTCACTGTCCACCGCGGCCTCACCGAGCGCTTCGGATTCGGAAAGGAATGATTCAGGCACTTTCCTGAGGGGCCGGTGATCGGCCTCGACGACTGTGCGCCGGATGTGAAGATCCCCCGGTCCGTTCGGGACCGGGGGATCCACAGGCGTTCAGGACCGGGGCGTCACTTCATGGAACCGGTCTCCAGGAAACGCACGTGCCAGCTGAGGGCCGTCGCCAGGTCGTGCGGGGTCTGTTGGCCGTTGGCCTTCGTCGCCGCCAGTTTCACGTACTCGCGCAGCGGTTCCTTGAAGTCCGGATGGGCGCAGTTCTCGATGATCGCCTGGGCGCGCTGCCGCGGGGCCAGGCCACGTAGATCCGCGAGTCCCTGCTCGGTGATGATGACGTCCACGTCGTGTTCGGTGTGGTCGACGTGACTGACTATCGGGACGATCGCGGAGATCGCGCCGCCCTTCGCCGTCGACGGGGTCACGAACGAGGAGAAGTAGCCGTTGCGGGTGAAGTCACCAGAACCACCGATGCCGTTCATCATGCGCGACCCCATGACGTGGGTGGAGTTCACGTTGCCGTAGATGTCGGCCTCGATCATGCCGTTGCAGGCGATCACACCCATGCGGCGGATCACCTCGGGATGGTTGGAGACGTCCATGGGGCGCAGGATGATGTGGTCGCGGTAGAACCTGGCCTTCTCGTTCATCCGCTCCGCGGCCTCCGGGGACAGCGAGAACGCGGTACCGGCGGCGACAGTGACCTTCCCGGCGTCGATCAGGTCGACCATGCCGTCCTGGATCACCTCGGTGTAGGAGGTGAGGTTCTCGAACGGACCCTCCAGCAGACCCGCGAGCACCGCGTTGGCGATGTTGCCCACACCCGACTGCAACGGCAGCAGGTTCTCGGGCAGCCGACCCTGCTTGACCTCGTTGGTCAGGAAGTCCAGGAGGTAACCCGCGATCGCCCGGGAATCGTCGTCGAGGGGCTTGAACGGGGTGTTGCGGTCCGCGGCGTTGGTCTCGACGACCGCCACCACCTTGTCGGCGTCCACCTTGAGTACCTTGTCACCGATCCGGTCGCCCGTGCTGGTGACGGGAAGCGCGCCACGATTCGGGGGCAGGACACCGATGGGGTAGTAGACGTCGTGCATGCCGAACAGGTCCTCGGACTGCCACGAGTTGACCTCGATGATGACCTTGTCGGCCTGTTCGAGATAGGTGCGGTTCAGACCGACCGAGGAGGAGGGCACGATGTCGCCGTCCTCGGTGATCGCGGTGGCCTCGACGACGGCGAGGTGCAGCGGGCCCAGGAAGCCCTGCGACACCTGCATCCCCATGTGTGAGAGATGGATGTCGCAGTAGTTGGTGATGCCCTTGTTGATCGCGGTGCGCATCTCGGGATCGGACTGGTAGGGCGCACGGAACGCGACGCCCCCCGTGCGGGCCAGTGCGCCGTCGAGCTCAGGTGCGGTCGAGGCCCCGGTCCACATGCCGATGCGGAATTCCTCACCCTTCTCGTGCGCAGCGTCGATGCGTGCTGCGAGGGCCTTGGGGAACTCCTTGGGGTAACCGGCCCCGGTGAAGCCCGAGAAGCCGATGTTCCAGCCGTTCTCGACCAGAGCGGCCGCGTCCTAAGCGGACATCAATTTGGAACGGAAACCCTCGTTGTGGATCCGACCTGACATTTTCCCTCCTTGGAAGTTCACGTGACAGCAAGACTAGTGCCCCAACTAGGTGCGGAGCACACGTGGGGCGAGATTGGTGCTGCTAGGAGGAGCGCCCGGGGCGGAGACTGGGCGGTGGTGAGTTTCTCACGCCCCGGATGCCGGGGTGGGCAATAGACGTCTTGTTGCTGCTCTGATAGGGCCCCGCCAGGCGGACGAACGGTGCCGGTTTCGCGAAGAATCAGCC
>CAKZJI010000207.1 GCA_936941515.1 uncultured Propionibacteriaceae bacterium | reverse complement strand
TCATGGAGCAGATGCGCGAGGGCGTCAAGGCGATCCACGACGAGGTCGACATCCACGTCGCCGCCTCCTTGGGGATGCTCAGCCAGGAGCAGGTCGACGACCTCGTCGACATGGGCGTGCACCGCTACAACCACAACCTCGAGGCGGCGCGCAGCTACTTCCCGGAGGTCGTCACGACGCACACCTACGAGGAGCGCTGGGACACCTGCCGGATGGTCAAGGAGTCCGGCATGGAGCTGTGCTGCGGCGGGCTCGTCGGCATGGGCGAGACGCTCGAGCAGCGGGCGGAGCTCGCCGCCGAGCTCTCGGCGCTCGAGCCGCACGAGGTGCCGCTGAACTTCCTCAACCCGCGCCCCGGCACGCCGTTCGGCCACCTCGAGCCGATGTCGAGCAACGACGCGCTCCGGACGATCGCCGCGTTCCGCCTGGCCCTACCCCGCACGATCCTGCGGTACGCCGGCGGCCGCGAGCTCACCCTCGGTGACCTCGGCACCTGCTACCACCGGAACCTCGACCCCAACGGCTCGATCACCGTCTTCCGCCTCCGCAGCCTCACCGTCGAGGCCATCTGTGCGGCGCTGGCTGCCGAGCGCGGCCTCTGGCAGGAGGAGGAGCCGTGAGCAGGATCCTCTTCCTAGGGGCGATCCGTCACCACATCGTCGACGTCGAGCAGGCCGCCGTCATCCTCGGCCAGCGCTACTACACGGTGACCCGCATCTGCGAAGGCTCAGCCATGGTCCAGAGCGAGTCCAAGCTCGCCCTGCGCAGCAAGCCCATCGAGGAAGCCGACCTCACCAACCCGCTCACCTGCCCCGACTGCGCCACCGCCCACCAGGCCCCCGGCGACGGCGACGAGGCCATGGAAACCATCCCCCTCTTCTGACCCATGATGCAGCCCAGCCTCCTCGACCTCCTAGAGCCAGCCCCGCCGGCCGCGGTCCACGCGCTCATGCCGAACATGGGCCTGGCCTGCGGGGCCGACCTCCTCACCCTCCTACGCCAGCCACACGACCGCGGCCGCGTCTACGCCATGCGCTACGAGCAGGTCACCTGCGACGCCTGCCGGCTGGCTGCCGAGCCCTATGGCGGCCTCCGAGCCTGGTGCCGCGAGCAGCAGGGGAAGATGGCATGACCATCAAGCTCGGAGAGATCTGCGCGGGCTATGGCGGCCTCGGCCTCGGCCTGGGGCTCCTGACCGACGTCGATACCCGGTGGGTCGCCGACGTTGACGCCGGCCCCTCCAGGATCCTCGCCCGCCACTGGCCCGACGCCCCCAACCTGGGGGACATCACCCGCATCAACTGGACCACCGTCGAGCCCGTCGATGTCATCGCAGGGGGCACCCCCTGCCAGGACCTATCTAACGCCGGCCACCGCGCCGGGATGAGGCCAGGCACCCGCTCAGGAATCTGGGAGGCCATGGCCCACGCAATCAAGGAGATCGCCCCGAATGCCGTCGTCTGGGAGAACGTCAGCGGTGCCCGCTCAGCGGCCGCCTATAGCCGTCTGGAATCCGACGCGGGACGTCTGGGAGGGGGGGCAGACCGACCTGTTCTCCGGGCTCTCGGACGTGTGGTCGGAGACCTGGCCGGCCTCGGGTATGACGCGGCGTGGGAGTCTCTACGGGCTTCCGACGTCGGAGCCCCGCACCGGCGCGAGCGGGTCTTCGTCCTCGCGTGGCGTCCCGACGCTGCCGACACCCTCCGCATCCTGCGCGACCGGCCCAGGGGAGCACGGGGACGGCGGCATGAACCTACAGACAGTCGTCGCGCGCCTGGCCGTTCGCCCTGGCTGGAGTACGCGCCGGCGATCCACCTGTGGGAGGAGGTGACGGGGCGTGAGGCCCCGCCGCCGACGGAGACCGGCCAACGCGGCGGGGACGTCCTCTCCCCGCGGTTCGTCGAATGGATGATGGGCCTCCCCGCCGGGCACGTCACGGACACGCCTGGGCTCTCACGGTCACAGGCACTCAAAGCCCTGGGGAACGGAGTCGTCCCCCAGCAAGCAGCACACGCAATCAGCCACCTAGCAGAAACGGCACTCAACCATGGATTCATTTAGTTTCTTCGTCCCCGGTGATCCGATCACCGAGGGCTCCACGCGAGCGTTCGCGTCTGGTCAGCGCGTCGTCGTCACCCACGACCGGGGTCCCGAGCTCGCCGCCTGGCGCATCAAGGTAGCGCACGCCGCCGAGGCCGCCGCCGAGGCCGCCTACTGGGAGACCCGCCACGACGGGCCTGTCGAGGTGTGGGCAGAGTTCCGCCTCCCCCGCCCCAAGAGCGCCCCCAAGTCCCGCAAGCACGCGCAGACGAAGCCTGACCTGGACAAGCTCCAGCGTGCTATCGGGGACGCCCTCGCACCCTACAAGCGCCCGGGTGTCCTGCGTGATGACTCCCGGATCGTGGCGTGGTCCGCGGTCAAGCGCTACGCCGACGACGCGCACCCCGTCGGCGTCATGGTGCGCGTCTCGAAGGCGCAGGACCACCTCACCGGCCAGTTCCTCACCAGTGTCGCCGACGTCGGTGGCACACCCGCCGGGGCGGCCATCCTCGACGCCTACGACACGGTGTTCACTCGCGGGTACGGCGATTGGGACACGCCAGCGAACGAGTACGGGTACGCGGACCACGAGATCGACCTACCTGCACGCCTCGCAGTCGTGGATGGGATCTGATCGCCATGACTGAGGTGATTCACGAGAGGTCTCCCCGGTCGCGGGGGCGTGTCCGGTGCGACGACTGCGGTCGCCGCATCCCCAAGGGCGAGCAGTACCGCCAATCTACGGTCGTCGGCGACGGGATGATCTGGAACTGGCGGGAATGCCAGCCCTGCCAGCGCGCGGTCCCACACGTCCTGAGATGGCTGGGCCACTTCAGCGACGGCTACAACGACGACGACTTCGCTGAGTGGGCCGATGAGGCCATGGGTGGCTGCCTCTACACCCCATACGGCCTGTTCCTAGACGACGGATCGCCTGACGACTGGACGGGGCGCTTGCGATCCCTCGCCGATGAGGCCGCGAAGGCCGCCGAGGCCGATGCCGACCCCGCGCGGGCGTGGGGTGACGAGGCGTGGGCTGCCTTCACCTGGCGTATGCAAACCAGCCCCGTAATAAATGCTAGGAGGAAATGATGCGGATTCGGAGCATCAAGCCGGAGTTCTGGTCGAGCCCGGACATCGCGGCCCTGTCGGATAGTGACCGACTGCTGTTCATTGGGCTCTGGTCCTATGTGGATGACCATGGTCGGGGCCGGGATGACATCGCGTTGATCGTGGCCGCCCTGTACCCGCACGACATGGTCGCGAATCCTCTCGACACTGTCGCGAAGGTTCGCGACGGTCTCGCGAGGCTTTCCGAAGCGGATCTCATCCTCCGCTACACCGTCGCATCTAGGACCTATCTCCTAGTAACAGGCTGGAGTAAGCACCAGCGGGTAGATAAGCCGAAGGCATCGCGCATCCCCGCACCCGAAGATGGGGACGCCACCACTTTCCCGCAGAACGACGCCAATCGCGAAACCGTCGCGACAATTCGCGACACTGTCGCGACGCCTCGCGACACCCTCGCGCCTGGAACAGGGGAACAGGGGAACAGGGGAACAGGGGAACAGGGGAACAGGGGGAACAGTGATGCGATCGGCGACGCCGATCTGCGCGCCGTCGAAGACCCCCGCCCCGACGTCGATGCCGTCTGCGACGCCATGGCCGCAAGCGTCAACCGCCGCACCGGACGCACTCCACGCGTCACTGCCGCCTGGCGCACGCAGGCCCGCCTCATGATCGACCGCGACGGCCGCACCGTCGAAGAGATCACCCGCATCATCGACTGGGCCGAGGGCAACGACTTCTGGCGCGCCAACGTCCTCAGCGTCCCCAAGCTCCGCCAGAAGTTCGACACCCTCCGCCTCCAAGCCCAACGCCCGCAGGGGCGACCGCAGGGCGGGCAGGTGTTCTACGACCTGGCAGCCGAGTTCGCGAAGGAGGGCCTGTGATGGCTACAGCGACGGGGGTTTCCCTGGCTATCGGCATCCTCGTGGACGCCGGCATGCTCCCCGGCATCGTGGACGCCGAGGGCGGCAAGCGACGCATCCGCGCCTGGATGACGCTCCTCGACCAGGACATGACCGACGAGGTGCTTGCCGAGGCCGTGCGGCGCGTGGCGTCCGGTGACGTCGAGACCTACGGGGCGGCGAAGCCGCAGCACGTGAACCGGGCGGCGAAGGCGGTCCGGGGCGAGCGGATCCGGGCCTGGCGTGAGCGGCACAGCCTGCCGACGGAGGGCCGCAGCGGCTTCGAGCAGTCGGCGTACCTGCGGGGCTTCCTGCGGGCCATCGGCAACGGCGCGGCCGACGTGGACGCGGACCGGCACGGGCGGGCATCGTTGGCGCAGGCAGTGCAGGTGGCCGAGCTGGAGCCGGCGACGCCGTTGCCGGAGGTGCTGGCTCGGATGGATCACGCGCTGGGTGCTGGGCGTGTGCCATGGGCTGACGCGCTTCCGCCGGCCCGCCCGGTGGCGGAGTTGATGGCTCCGCCGTCGCCTGAACCCTCGGGTGATGGGGCGGCTCGGGCTCGTGAGGTGCTGGCCGCTCTGGCGCGTTCGTCGCGCCCTGGGGGCAGTGGTCGCCCCGGGAGTGCCCCGAATCGGATGCGTAAGCCACCTAGAGCGGCCTAGCGACCCCGTGTGCGTGTCCGCGTAGGGTCGCCCGTTTTGAGGGCGCCTGAGGGGCCTTAGGTGCTTCCGCACCCCTGTCATCACGATTCGATAAACGGGACGCTTCTGGCTTGCACGTTCTCCATATGGAGCACTAGGTTATCCATATGGGTAACGCGGGCACCCCAACCCAACCCACCCAATCCCCAGATCAAAGGACCATGAAAAATGAAGGTCAACCTTCACCCCAAGCGCAAGCAGGC
>CAKZJI010000206.1 GCA_936941515.1 uncultured Propionibacteriaceae bacterium | reverse complement strand
TCTGCACCAGCAGCTGGTGAATGACCCGCTGGTCACCGCTGGCGTCCAGGGCTCCTACGACATCATCGCCCGCATTGATGGCGGCGGCGTCACTGGTCAGGCCGGCGCGCTGCGTCTGGGCATTGCCCGCGCCCTGAACGAGGTAGATGCCGAGGCCAGCCGTCCCGCGCTGAAGAAGGCCGGGATGCTGACCCGCGATGCCCGCGTCAAGGAACGCAAGAAGGCCGGCCTCAAGAAGGCCCGCAAGGCTCCGCAGTACTCCAAGCGCTGATTTTCCGCAGCGCCGCGCAGGAGGGCCCCGTTTCGACGGGGCCCTCCTGCGTTTCTCCGGCTCTTCTGCTGGGCCGAGTTCTTCATGTCGGTTCATTCCCGGTGACTGGCAGAGCGACGGCTACCCTCTCCACCCCCTAAGCTTGCCCCCATGGCTCGACTCTTTGGAACCGACGGCGTGCGCGGCGTCGCCAATCAGGATCTGACTGCTGAACTGGCCCTCAACCTCTCGGTGGCGGCTGCACACATCCTGGGGGAGGCTGGGGTGTTTGGGAGGCGTCAGCCGACGGCACTCGTGGCCCGGGACCCCCGTGCCTCCGGTGAGTTTCTGGAGGCAGCGGTCTGCGCCGGGTTGGCCAGCGCCGGGGTGGACGTGATGCGGGTTGGGGTGGCCCCCACTCCTGCGGCCGCCTTCCTTGTGAGCGAATATCGCACTGACCTTGGTGTGATGATCTCCGCCTCACACAATGACATGCCCGACAACGGCATCAAATTCTTCGCCCGCGGCGGCGTGAAGCTGGATGATGGCCTGGAGGACGCCATTGAGGAGCGGATGGAGGAGAGCTGGCAGCGTCCCGTTGGCGACAAGGTGGGGCGTATCCTCGACCAGCCCCACGCCCTCGACTCCTATGTGGCGCATCTGGTGCGTTCGCTGCGCGCAGAGCAGCCGCTCAAGGGCCTCACCGTTGTGTTGGACTGCGCCAACGGGGCCTCGTCGGAGACCGCTGTTGCCGCCTTTGAGGCCGCAGGCGCGTCCGTCACCGCCATCCATGCCTCGCCTGATGGCCTGAACATCAATGCGGGCTGCGGCTCCACCCATCCTGAGGATCTGCAGAAGGCCGTCGTGGCCTCCTCCGCAGACCTGGGCCTGGCTTTCGACGGCGACGCCGACCGCTGCCTGGCTGTCGACCATGAGGGCAACCTCATCGACGGTGATCAGATCCTGGCGATCCTGGCCCTGGCCCTGCAGGAGGATCACAGGCTGGCCTCGAACACCGTCGTCGCCACCGTTATGAGCAACTTGGGGCTCAAACTGGCGATGGCTGAGCATGACATCCGCCTGGACCAGACGAAGGTTGGCGACCGCTACGTCCTGGAGTCCATGGGTGCCAACGGCTTCTCTCTGGGCGGGGAGCAGTCCGGGCACGTCATCATGAGTGAGTTCGCCACCACCGGTGACGGCGTGCTGACCGGCCTGCACCTAGCCAAGCGCGTTGCGACGACGGGCAAATCGCTGAAGGAACTGGCCTCGGTGATGACGCGACTGCCGCAGGTCGTGGTCAACGTCCGGGGCGTCGACAAACTTCGCGCAGGGGTTGACCCCACCATCAACTCCGCCGTCTCCGACGCCAGCCAGGAGTTGGGCAACACCGGTCGAGTTCTGCTGCGTCCCTCAGGCACTGAGCCGGTGGTTCGGGTCATGGTGGAGGCCCCCACCGACGCTCAAGCCCGGGAGATCGCCGAGCGTCTGGCAGCTCTGGTCAAGGAGCGGGTCGGCCTCTGAGAGGGTTCCGCGGATAGCTGAGACTTTGTCGCATTGGCTTATGTCTAGTTGGCTGGTCCTCATCACGTGGTGCGAGACCAGCCAACTGTCCTGCCGGGTGGGGCCTTACACCTTGCGGATGGCGATGGTGGAGACACTGTGATCGGGACCCTTGGTGAGAATCGCGGTGGCCCGGTCGCGGGTCGTTGCGATGTTCTCCCGCAGGTTGGGGCCGTTGATGGTGTCCCAGACGTGTGCGCCGAACTGGAGGGCCTCGGCCCGGCTCAACTGCGTGAAGCGCTTGAAGTAGCTGTTCGGGTCGTGGAAAGCCGTGTCACGCAGCACCATGAAGCGGTCCAGGAACCAGCGTTTGATGTCATCTTCGGAGGCGTCCACGTAGACGGAGAAGTCGAAGAAATCGCTCACGGCGGCGCCCGAGTGGCGACCTTGAGCATCAACCCGGGCAGGCTGTAGCACGTTGAGTCCCTCGACGATCAGGATGTCGGGGTTCTCGATCACCAGCTCCCTGTCCGACTCGATGTCGTAGATCGTGTGGCTGTAGACGGGGACGACTACGCGGGGCTCCCCGGACTTGACGTCAATCACGAACTGCAGCAGAGCGCGTCGATCATAGGACTCGGGGAACCCCTTGCGATCCAGCAGCCCGCGACGTTCCAGCTCGGCGTTCGGCAGCAGGAAGCCGTCCGTGGTCACCAGATCTACCTTCGGGCTGCCGGGGGAGCGGCGCAGTAGCTCTTGCAACAGCCTGGCCGTTGTCGACTTCCCGACGGCGACGGAGCCTGCCACGCCGATCACGAATGGTGTGCGGCGCACTTTCAGTTGCAGAAACCGGTTGGAGTCGTCGCACAGCCTGCCGGTGTTGGCCATGTAGAGGTGCAGCAGCTGCGTCAGCGGCCGGTAGATCTCGGCGACGTCCTCGGCGGAGGTGGGATCTCCGAGGCCCCGCAGCCTCCCCAGGGTGTCCTCGTCGAGGTCGATCTGGGTGCTGTTTGCCAGCGACGCCCAGGCATCTCGGCGTAACACGACATACGGTCGGGACACTTCTGAACTCCGTACTGTTGGCGGAACGGAGAAAGCGTACCAGTGTCGCTAAGTTGACGACCAACCGGCTGTGACAACGGTTTCAGCCCTCTGGAACGTCGCGTTTGATCTCGTCCAGCCAGACCCGGGCGCTGACATCGGCGGGCATTCTCCAGTCACCGCGTGGGGATAGCGAGCCGCCGGGAACCACTTTGGGGCCGTTCGGCAGGGTGCTGCGCTTGAACTGATTCGTCGCGAACCGGCGCACGAACACCTCCAGCCAATGCCGGATCGTCGCCAGGTCATAGCTGTGGCGTTTGTCGTCCGGCAGCCCGGCAGGCCAGTTGCCGACGGTGGCATCCCGCCAGGCGTGGTGGGCCAGGAAGGCGATCTTCCGGGGGCGCAGACCGTGGCGCAGCAGATGGTGCAGGGTGAAGTCCTGCAGCTCGTAGGGGCCGATGCTGGCCTCGGTCGACTGGGGGACCTCACCGGGGCGCGTCGGGATCAACTCCGGGGTGATCTCCGTCTCCAGCACTGAGGTGAGAACCCGGTTGACCTCCGCGTCGAACTGGCCGGAGTTGGCCACCCACCTGATCAGGTGCTGGATGAGGGTCTTCGGCACGCCGGCGTTGACGTTGTAGTGGCTCATGTGGTCGCCGACGCCGAAGGTGCACCAGCCCAGCGCCAGCTCTGACAGGTCGCCGGTTCCCACGACGATGCCGCCGTGGTGGTTGGCGGCGCGGAACAGGAAGTCGTAGCGCACCCCCGCCTGCACGTTCTCGAAGGTGATGTCGTAGAGGTCCTTGCCTTCTGCGTAGGGGTGGCCCAGGTCCTCCAGCATCTGCCTCGCCATCGGGCGGATGTCGACGGTGTCGAAGGTCACGCCCAGCGCCTCGGCCAGGGCCTGAGCGTTGCTGCGGGTGTGTTCGGTGGTGGCAAACCCGGGCATGGTCCAGGCCAAGATGTGGGTGCGTGGCAGTTTCAGCCTGTCGCAGGCCTTTGCGGCCACGATGAGAGCGTGTGTGGAGTCGAGGCCTCCTGAGACGCCGATGCACAGCTTGGGTGCTCGGTGTGGGTTGCCGCCGCTGATGGCCAGCATCCGGCGCTCCAGACCTGAGACCTGGATGTTGTATCCCTCGAAGCAGTCCAGCTCCAGCCGGTCGGGGTCGTTCGGCACGAATGGGAAGCGGTCCAGGGGCCGCTCCAATCCGAGGTCTCCCTGCGAAGGTCCGAGCGTGAAGGCGATGCTGCGGTGCGGGGGCGGCTCAATCCCGAGGCGGTTGTCGTCGAAGGAGCCTTGGCGGAGCCTCTCCTGCCGGATGCGGTCCAGATCGACGTCGGCGACGGTCAGCTGGGCTTCCACGGGGAAGCGCTCACCCTCGGCGAGGAGGGATCCAAGCTCATGGATCATCGTCTGCCCATCCCAGGACAGGTCGGTGGTGGACTCCCCGAACATCGCGGCCGCGTACACGTAGGCGGCCAGGCAGCGAGCCGAGGCCGCCTCAGCCAGGGCTCGACGCTCGGCGGCCTTTGCGATCGTGATGGGGGAGGCCGACAGGTTGAGCAGCACCGTGGCCCCAGCCAAGGCAGCCAGGTGGCTGGGTGGGACGGGCACCCACAGGTCCTCGCAGATCTCGGCGTGCAGCCGCAGACCCGGGATATCCGTCGCCTCGAAGATCAGATTCGCCCCAACCGGGATGGGCCCGTCAGCCCATGACGGGATCGTCACGGCATCCGGCAGATCACCGGTGCCGGCTGCGAAGTGTCGTTTCTCGTAGAACTCCCGGTAGTTCGGCAGATGGGATTTCGGGACGATTCCCAGAGCTCGGCCGCGGTGGATGACGACAGCGCAGTTGCACAGTCGGTTCCCGATCAGCACGGGTGCGCCGACCACGATCACTGGGCGCAACTCGGCGGTGCCGCGGATGATTCCGGCGACGGCATCGGTCACGGCGTCGAGCAGGGAGTCGGTCAGCAGCAGGTCGTCAATGGCATAGCCGCTGATCCCCAATTCCGGGTAGACCGCCACGGCGATGCCGCGGGCGTGGGCTGTGCGGGCAACCTCCAGTGTGCGCTCGGCGTTGGTTGTGGGGTCGAAGTCCGCCACGGGCAGGGTCACCGCCGCGACGCGCGCGAAGCCCTGCTCGTAGAGGTTGTAGAAGTCCATGGGGCAATAGCGTACTGTCAGCAGGGAATTTCACCCTCCTCGAAGCTGTGGATGAGTGGGGGAGGGGCTTTAGTCAAGAATCACTCATTTTGATTGTGCATTTTGATTTGGGTGTGCTGTACAGTTCTTCCTCGTGTGTGGAATCGTTGGATACCTGGGAAGCCGCGATGGGCGGCAGATTGTCATTGAGGGCCTGCGTCGCCTTGAATACCGTGGCTACGACTCGGCCGGCATCGCGGTCGTCGCCGACGGGGCGCTGGACTACCGCAAGAAGGCCGGGAAGATCGCGAACCTGACGGCCGAGATCGAGGCAAACCCGCTGCCCGAGTCGGGTATCGCCATCGGACATACCCGCTGGGCCACCCACGGTGCGCCCACCGATGAGAACTCCCATCCTCATGTCGCGGGACGCATCGCGGTCGTTCACAACGGCATCATTGAGAACCATTCCCTGCTGCGTGCGGAGATCGATGCGGAGTTCGCGTCTGAGACCGACACCGAGGTGGCAGCCCACCTGCTGAACCGCGAAGTTGCAAACGGCGCCAGCCTGGTCGCCGCCATGCGGACTGTCGTGGCGCGGCTTGAGGGGGCCTTCACCCTGGTTGCCGTCGACTCCGGTGAGCCGGATCGGATCGTCGCCGCGCGACGCAACTCCCCGCTCGTGGTCGGCATCGGCGAGGGCGAATATTACCTGGCCTCCGATGTGGCGGCCTTCATCGCCCACACCCGCGACGCCATCGAGCTGGGCCAGGATCAGATCGTGGAGCTGACTCGCGACGGCGTCAATGTCACGAATTTCGACGGCACCCCTGCAGTCACCCGCGAGTTCCACGTCGACTGGGACCTGAGCGCAGCCCAGAAGCAAGGCTACGACTGGTTCATGCGCAAGGAGATCTTCGAGCAGCCGAGGGCCGTCGCAGACACGCTGTTGGGCCGCACCAACGAGCGCGGTGAGATTGTCCTGGACGAGATCCGCATCCGTCCCGAGGAGCTGCGCCGCGTCAACAAGATCGTCATCGTGGCCTGCGGTACCGCCTTCTACGCCGGGCTCGTCGCCAAGTATGCCATTGAGCACTGGACGCGCATCCCCTGCGAGGTGGACCTGGCCAGCGAGTTCCGCTACCGCGACCCCATCATCGACCCCATGACCCTGGTGGTGACCATTTCCCAGTCCGGTGAGACCGCCGACACCCTGATGGCCATCCGGCACGCCCGCGAGCAGCACGCAAAGGTCGTCGCCATCTGCAACACCAACGGGGCCACCATCCCGCGGGAGTCGGACGCCGTCATCTACACCCACGCGGGGCCGGAGATCGGCGTCGCCTCGACGAAGGGATTCACCACCCAGCTGATCGCCTGCTACCTGCTGGGGCTCTACCTCGCGCAGGTGCGCGGCATGAAGTACGCCGACGAGATCGGTGCGGTGCTCAGTGAGCTGGAGCGGATGCCTGAGGAGCTGCAGCGGCTCCTGGACGCCCAGCAGTCGGTGCTGGAGCTCGCGGGGGAGCTGAAGGACGAGCCGTCCATCCTGTTCCTCGGCCGCCACGTCGGCTATCCCGTCGCCTTGGAGGGGGCGCTGAAGCTCAAGGAGCTGGCCTACATCCACGCCGAGGGCTTCGCCGCCGGTGAGCTGAAGCATGGGCCGATTGCGCTGATCAGCAAGGGGCTGCCGGTGTTTGTGGTGGTCCCGCCATACAGCCGTGACCAGCTGCGTGACAAGGTGATCGCCAACATCGCCGAGGTGAGGGCCCGCGGGGCGCGCACCATCGTCTTGGCTGAGGCCGACGACGACGCCGCCCGTGACCATGCGGATCACTTCATCGAACTGCCCAAGGTGTCGACGCTGCTGCAGCCGCTGCCAGCCATCGTGCCGCTGCAGCTGTTCGCCTGCGAGGTCGCCACCCTGCGGGGCCACGATGTCGACCAGCCCCGCAACCTGGCCAAGTCGGTGACCGTCGAATAGCCCGTAATGCGGCCGCTGATGGTGGTGTGTGGGTCATGACGGAGGCTCCGCCCAGGCAGATCACCGTCGGGGACGTCGCGGCCTGGTGGCCGGTGCCCGGCGCATCCAGCCACAAGTACACCCGCGGTGTGGTTGGCATTGACACTGGCTCCGAGGACTACCCGGGGGCAGCGTTGCTGAGCATCGCGGGGGCGCTGGGCGCCGGACCCGGCATGGTGCGATACCTCGGCACAGCGCCCCGTGACCTGATTCTGGGCAGGTTCCCCAGCGTCGTTCTGGTCCCTGGTCGGGTCCAAGCCCTGGTGGTCGGATCAGGCTGGGGGCAGCGCCCGGATGCCGAGGCGCGGCTGGCCGGTGCTGTGAGCCGGGGCGTTCCCCTGCTGGTCGACGCGGATGCCCTGCAGCTGCTCCCGGCGCACCTGCCTCCGGAGTCGCTGCTGACCCCCCACGCTGGGGAACTCGCCCGCATGCTGTCCATGCCTCGGGCCGAGGTGGAGGCAGACCCTGTCGCCGCAGCCCGTGAGGCTGCTCGTGCATTCGGCTGCGCGGTGCTGCTGAAGGGCGCGATGCAGCCTCTGGCCACCCCGGATGGGCAGGTGCGACTCGCGATCCCGGGGCCGGCCTGGACCGCCCAGGCCGGTTCGGGGGATGTGCTGGCCGGGGCCTGCGGCACGCTTCTCGCGGCAGGCCTGCCTGCGTGGCGAGCAGGCCTGCTGGGAGCCAGCCTCCAGGCATTGACGGCGTCGCTTTTCCCGGGGCCGCACACGCCCGATGTCCAGGCTCGGCGGTTTCCCGAAGTTCTGGCGCAGACCATACAACCTGACCGACTCCGAAATACCCTCCTGTGAACCCTGGAGGCTCATTCACAGCTGCTAACACCCGGCAGTGTCAAGTGGTGGAAGCAGCAAGGATGCATTCAAAACGCTTCGTGTGGGTGGTGTGGGGTGGTTCCGGCAATGCTCTGCTGCTGTACCCCACCTCGGCTGCGGCTGTGAGGAGGTCTGCGGTGCGCTCAGGGTTTTTCGGTCGCGCCATGATCTATTATCACCGCAGGTGTTTCAGTAATATGGGGGTATGACTAGCACGACACAGACTGTCCTGAACCGTCGCGATGTCCTGAGCGCTATTAGATATGGAGCGACGATTTGGGTTGTCGCTACCGGGCTACTCGCGACACTCGGTTCGGTGCTCATACCCGAGGCCGGGTCATGGGGCGGCGTGCTCCTCATCGTCGGCTTCGCTGCGCTTGCGCTCGGCCTGGCTGTGGTCACCTATCTGCTCTACCGACGTACGCGGAATGATTCGATCACCTTGCGTCTGTTGTTCGGTACCGTGACTGCTGCGACCGGGCTGCTTCTTGATGCCGTGGTCTATGCCGTGGCCGTGGCACGCTACCCGTTCCTCTCCGAGAATCAACAAGGCCCCGTCGCTTTCCTTCTCTTGTTCGCTTACGGCTTCCTTCTCATTGCGCCCCACCTCGTATCCAAAAAAACCAGAATAGAGAGCCGCTAAGCAGGAGGCTTATTCACAGCTGCCGACAACTGGGCTCCGACAAGGGGTTTCGCTGTTTCTGATCCCCCCTGAATAACCCTCCAGGTCTG
>CAKZJI010000205.1 GCA_936941515.1 uncultured Propionibacteriaceae bacterium | reverse complement strand
CTGCCGGGCTGAGCGGATGAGGGGCGGCACGATGACCAGGGCCAGGAAGATGCCCAGGGAGATCAATCCCGCCCGTGCTCCCGTCGCCAGGAAATACCCCAGATAGGCCAGCGAGGCAAAGCCGGATATGACTCTCCGGTGGCCGTGGAGAACTGCGGCCAGGCAGATGGCCAGCCCGAGGAGCAGGGATGTGTGGATCACTGCTGCGCCGCCAAGCCGGGTAGCCAAGCGTCCGTAGAGCTCAACGTTCGTCGAGTTCAGCAAGGTCGCTACAGGTGTACAGGCCGCTCCGGCGATGGCGAACAACCAGAGCAGCTCGAAGATCTGCATCGGCGGTGCCAAGTTCACTGCCAGCACCGCGAGCAGGCAGGTCAGCCCAGCCGTGAGCAGCGGGCTGACCAGGTAGGCCAGCGGGACGGGCACCAGTGCTTTGGGATCCTCAATGCTCTGGCTCACCCAATGCTGCACCAGTGGCAGTGAGGCGGCAGCCCAGCACAGGAGTAGGCCAAAGGCGGTGGTGGCCACGAGGAGCGCCCGGGAAGGCCTCTCGACCCTGGCCTTGCCGCCAGCGCGCATGGCGGTGATGCCTGCCAGGATCGTGACTGCGGGGACGAGGAAGAGCTGCAATCGACTGAAGCCGGTGTTGGCCACGGCATTCTCCGTGACCACGACTGAGGTCAGGAGCAGAAAGGCGCCACAGACAAGCACAGCCGTCAGAGTCCAGCCATCCAGCCGAGTCGAAGCACCAGTTGCCTGCTTCGGGCGGAGGACAGGATGCAACACACCTACATCTTAAATCAGCAACTGACCAGACGCCGATCCGGGAGGCCTCACCGTCGGGAGAACCTGCTCACTGTGAATGCCGCAGTGGTCCGGATCGCCGGTGGATCCGCCTGCTGGTGAAAGGCATTCGGCCCCATCCTGATCAGATCTGCGGCTGCCTCCTGGGAAAGCTCAAGGCTGTGCTGAAGCTCAGTGCGCTCAGTCAGCTCAAAGGCCTCCAGCGCACTGTCCAACCGATGGAGCTTCTCCGCCTCGACCGCCAGCAGGCCAAGCTGCTCACGCAGTTCGTGCAGATGCCCCGGGGAGGGAGTGACCACCACCAAGCGGCCTCCAGGTGCCAGGACCCGGGCGAACTCTCCCGGATTCCTGGGAGCGAAGACGCACAGCACCGCATCCACTGACTCATCTCTGACGGGAAGACCAGCCCAGGTGTCTGCGACGACGCAGCCCAGCCTGGGGTTACGCCGCGCCGCCAGCCGGCAGGCTGCGGGGGAGACGTCGATTCCCAGGCCTGTCGCATCGGGAGTGGCAGCCAGATGGGCAGCCAGGTGATGACCCGTGCCGACGCCCGCGTCGAGCACCCGTGACGTTCCCGCCAGGGCCTCTGCCACTGCATGGGTGAGAGGCTCATACCATCCCGCGGTCAGGAACCGGTGCCGAGCCGCCACCATGTCTGGGGTGTCAGCGTTGGGTGGGGCCGTGCGAAGCAGCAGATTCACGTATCCCTGCCTGGCGATGTCGAAGCTGTGCCCCCTGCCGCACCTCAGCGAACGGTCGGCCAGCTCCAAGGGATCCCCGCACACGGGACATGACAGCCAACCGGAGATCTGAGACAGCCCGTGAGCTGCTGAACTGGTGGCGGTCATGCTGTCTTAGGGTAGACGCGATAGGTTTGGCCTCGTGGAAGACATGCCAGTTGTCCTTGTAACCGGAGCGAACCGCGGCATCGGCCGTGTCATCGCCGAGCGATTCCGCGACGCCGGATATCGTGTCGCCGGCACCCACCGGCCCGGGGGTGAGGTACCTGAGGGGGTGCTGCCCGTCGAATGCGACATTACCGTCCAGGCGCAGGTGGATGCGGCGTTCAAGCGGGTCGAGGATGAGCTGGGGCCCGTCGGTGTGCTCGTAGCGAATGCCGGGATCACCAAGGACACGCTCATCGCGCGGATGTCAGACGACGACTGGGATGCCGTGATCGACACCAACCTGACGGGGGCCTTCCGGGTCGTCCGTCGCGCGGCACGACCCATGACCCGGGCGCGCTTCGGACGCATCATCCTGATGTCCTCGGTCGTCGGCCTCCTCGGGTCACCCGGGCAGGTGAACTATGCCGCCTCCAAAGCCGCGCTGGTGGGCATGGCCCGCAGCCTCAGCCGTGAACTCGGCAGCCGCAACATCACCGCGAACGTCATTGCGCCTGGTTTCATCGAAACCGACATGACGGCGGTCCTTGGCGAGGATGTCGTCGAGGGCTATAAAGCTCGTATCCCCGCCGCGCGCCTCGGCCAGGCCGAGGATATCGCCAAGGCCGCGTTGTTCCTGGCCGATGCCGGGTACGTCTCGGGTGCCGTCATTCCCGTCGACGGCGGCCTGGGCATGGGTCACTGACAAGAAACCTGCAAGGAGCAGACATGGGAATTCTCGAAGGCAAGAACATCCTGGTCACCGGCGTGACCATGAACACCT
>CAKZJI010000204.1 GCA_936941515.1 uncultured Propionibacteriaceae bacterium | reverse complement strand
ACGCGAGGCAAGCCTGTGGTTGAGCGCACGTGGATCGAGATAGTCGTATTCGACGGCATAGCCCGGCTGCAGGATGACGGCGTTTTCGAGCCCCTTCATCGTGCGGACATAGGCCAATTGCACATCCTCGGGCAGCGAGGTCGAGATCCCGTTGGGATAGACCACGTCGCTGTCCCAGCCCTCTGGCTCAAGAAACACCTGGTGCCCGTCCTTATCCGCGAAGCGGACGACCTTGTCCTCGATCGACGGGCAGTAGCGGGGGCGTAGGCTCTCGGCATGAGCGCCTTCGATCCCGTCCCCGAGGACAAGTTCACGTTCGGACTCTGGACGGTCGGCTGGCCCGGCGTCGATCCGTTCGGGGTGGCCACGCGGCCTGCGGCGAGGTGTCGGCAGCCATCCTGGGCGAGGTGCCGGTTTTCGCCATCACGGCGGTCCTCGGGCAGCCCTTCCTGCAGCGGCCGCTGGGTTTCCTCAATCGACGGGAATGGGAATGGCGGCTGCCCCAGCAGCTGTCCTACGCCACAGCTCGCCAGTTCGTGGCGGTGATGCCGCGTCAGGGCGCGCAGCGACTCCATGGAGCTCCCCTCGCAGACTACGAGCTGTGCGATGTCGTGGGCGGCGATCCCGCCCAGGTTCTGTCACGGGCACACGAGGTGTGGCATGCTGCCAACGCTGTTCCCGCGTCCCAGTCCCACGTGCTGATCACGTCGGTGTGGGGAAGCAGCTTCGATCCCGGAGATCCGGTCGGCTCACCCATCAGCGCAGCGCACCATGCGTTGGTGCGGGCCACGGGCATGGACAGCGACGGCCCCTTGGTGGCGCCTGGCGGATCGGTGGTGGCCTTCCATCCGCTCAGCCGCGTCTTCTCGAATCGAACCCAGGCCCCGGCATCCGACTTCTTCACCAAGGTCCTCCCCGAGACCCGCGATCCCCGCATCATCCGGGAGAGGTTTGAGGAGCGGGCCTGCACGGACACCTGGTATCTGAAGCTCTATCGGGAGCACAATGCCCATCATCCGCTGGCGGTGTTCCACACCTGGTACGCCATTCAGCGGGCCGCCTCCCAGCTAGATGAGGTGATCTGGGTGGGTGCGGACCGCACATCAGCGCGGGTTCTGGGTCATCGTGCTGCAACCAGGCTGGAAGATGCCCTTGAGTTGTGCAGGCAGACGTTGGGGGATGATCTCAGAGCAACCTATCTGCACGCTCCAGGGACCGTCGCAGGGGAGCCACGATGATCACGTGGCCTGCTGACATGCTGCGGTTCGCCCGGTCTGGATTCGGCTACGGGCATCGTCGCCCCGAAGGAGCGCCCGAACCCACTGTCCGCCGTCGCGACCGGCTCGGGAGATCTGATCTCAGTGAGATACCAAACCTTCTGCACCCGCTGACCTGGCGGTTGGAGTACCGGGTGGCAGGCCTCGACGCGTTGGAGGGCCTGGAGGGGCCGGTGGTCTTCGCAGTCAATGGGCAGGGGGTGCTCGACTGGCAGGTTCTGAAGGCTGTTCTGCCACCCCGGCTGAGGACCCGGAACCACAATCCCAGCGGTGCCCTCACGCGGGGGCGAAGCGTCGCACTGTTCTCTGATCCATCCACTATCGACGGTGGTGTGGGTGAGTTCAGCACCGAGGCCGCTGAGCTCGCGAAGCTTCACGGCATCCCTGTGGTTCCCGTGGCCATGCTCGGCACCTTCAAGCTGAACGAGGTGCTGCGTCTGGCGCTCAAACGCAGGCCGCGGATTTTCGTCCGCTTCGGCGCGCCCGTGTATGTCCGGGGTAAGACGCTGGAACGGACAACAAGTGAGCTGCAGGCGGCGGTTGGCGCGCTGTTCCACACGGGAGCGCTGTCTTGGTGGGCTGTTCAGAACCCCGCGCCACCGCCTGTCACCGAGCCGATGCCCAGGTGGCGGCGTCTGTGGCAGCAGACCACGCCTCGTGAACCATCCGCCGGCCGTATCTGGGTTCAGGAACGCTGAGGAGGTCCCGTGGAGCCATATGTCGAAGGACACCTGCACTGGCGTTTCCTGACCATGGATGACTGGGACGAGGTCACGGGTCTGCGTGCTCAGCTCGCAGCCCTGGACGACTCCCTGATGCCGGCCATTGACCGCGTCGTTGGAGTCGACTTCGATCTGCAGGAAGCCGATGCCGTCGGCGGCTGGGACTCCTACGGAAGTCTCCTGGCATTCGGATGCTCCTTCCGGGCGCCGGAGCCGGATCCGTTGCGCATCTATCTCATCGGTGGGGTGCATCCGACACATCGCTACCAGGGCATCGGGAGCGCCCTGTTGAGCTGGCAGGAGCAACAGGCCATCGCCTGGCGTGATGAACACCGTCCGGGGGAGGAGCTCTGGCTGGGCTGTTACGGGGAGATGCTGCAGCCTGGGCTGCAGCGTTTGTTGGAGAGCAGGGGGTTCACGGTGGAGCGGTATTTCATCGACATGCACCGCAACCTGGACCAGCTGCCCCACCCGGCTGAGATCCCGGGAATCCACTTCGAGATCTTCACTGAGGGGCTGAGTTCCCAGATCCTGACTCTGCACAACGCATGCTTCGCATCCTCGGTGTCGGAGCAGGCGTGGCGGGAATCACTTCAGGCCGACACCTTCAGGGCTGACTGGTCGTGGGTTGCGCTTCAGGACGGGGAGGTCGTCGGGTATTGCCTCTCCGGCACTGATGACGGAGCCGGCCTGGATGGGGTCATGGAAGGCTGGTGTGATCGTCTGGGGGTGGCTGATGGTCACCGTCACCGTGGTGTGGCTCAGTCTCTCCTTGCCCGGGCTATGCACTCGATGGCCGATTCCGGCTGCCCGGCGGCGGGCATCGGCGTCGACACCAGGGACAAGGCTGTGGCTGACTGGCTGAACCGCGTCCTGGGCTATGAGGTCCGTGATGGCGTGACCCTCTATGTCAAGGGCATCCCCGCTCAGTGAGCTAAGCTCACCGATGCACATTGATCTCTACATAGAGGGCGGAATAGATGAGCGGCCACTCCAAATGGGCTACCACCAAGCACAAGAAGGCGGTCATTGACGCCAAGCGCGGCAAGCTGTTCGCCAAGCTGATCAAGAACGTCGCGGTGGCGGCCC
>CAKZJI010000203.1 GCA_936941515.1 uncultured Propionibacteriaceae bacterium | reverse complement strand
CATGGAGTGGAGTTCGCGTAACCTCTGGCCAAAAATAGGACACCGCGAGTTTCAGCCTTGGTGGGAGCGCTCTCGGGGTCCTCTCATCGGCCATGTCCTGGTCGTGGGGTGAGCCGCACCCGAAGTCCTTCGATCGGGTGAAATGCCTTGTCAGAGCGGGTTTGCTGAGGGGGGCGAGCGGCTATCGCCCGAACGTCGATGCTCGGTGGCATGTCACGGTCGGGGAATCTCGAGGGGCGTCTGCGCGTCGACTTGCATCCAGGGTGCGTGGGTATCATGGCCACGTTCATCTTCATCTTCGATTCTTGGCTGAGAGGTCAGCGATGGCCTGGGGGCGGCGGGACACCGCCGGGTTCGGCGAGGGGGCGAAGGGGGTGTAGAACCGGATCGGAATTAACGTTCGTTAGGCGAGATTGCAAGTCGACTCGCCGTACGGGCTTGACTCAGAGGAATTGCGCGTGTGTAATTTGGGCCAGAGAGGGGGCAGTATGGACGACATCTGGACGTTGGGGGTGAACGCCGAGGACGTTTTTGCGTGGCATCAGCATGCGCTGTGCGCGCAGACGGACCCTGAGGCCTTTTTCCCGGAGAAGGGTGGATCCACCCGGGAGGCGAAACGTGTGTGCGCAAGCTGCACAGTCCGGGCTGAGTGCCTGGAATATGCCTTGGCTAATGACGAACGTTTCGGCATCTGGGGGGGACTGTCGGAACGTGAGCGACGGAAGCTGAAGCGGCAGGCCATGTGACGCTATCGTCAGTGGTGCCCCTTTGAGACCTTGGGGCCCCACTGACAGGAGGAACGCGCTTGACGAGCCAGGCAAACGGCGATGACCTCTGGGCGTGGATGCATGAGGAACCTGAGGCTGAGGCCTATGAGGAGATCAATCCTCGTGAGGTGACTGCCGTGATGGTGGTTCACAACGCAGAAGAATGGCTTCCCAGACAGCTGCGCGCCGTAGCGGCGCTCAATCCCAGGCCCGGCCGCATCATTGTGGTCGACAACGGTTCGACCGATAAGTCGCGTCCGCTCCTGAGTCAGGCCTACAACGCGGGCGTCGTCACCTCGCTGGTCCCCGGAACTGCGGACCAGTCTTTCGGAGACGCCGTCAACTCTGCGTTGAGTGCGCCTCCACGGTGGCTGTGGCTGCTCCATGACGACTCTGCGCCGAAACCCGATGCCCTGCGCCAGTTGCTGCGGGGCGCCGCGTCCCAGCAGGCCGATGTCGTCTTCCCCAAACTGCTGCAGCCTCGTCGACGCAACTATCCGGAGACCCTCGCCGAGGTCGGCCAGTCCATCACCTCGACGGGACGCCGCGTCGGCATGGTTGAGCCCGGTGACATCGACCAGGGTCAGGAGCAGTCCACAGCGGTTCTCGGTGGCTCCACCGCGGGAATGCTGATCCGTGGAGAGGCATGGCTGCGTCTGGGAGGCCTGTCACCGGAGCTTCCACTTCACCGCGATGGGGTCGACTTCGGCTGGCGCGCCAACGAAGCAGGTTTCAAGGTCATCACCTGGCCTGATGCCGCAATGACGCATCGCCAGTCTGGGCGCACCGGGGAGCGACAGTGCTCGCTCGCCAGAGACGACCATGAGATCGATCGTCTCGCAGCGCTCCGGGTGGTGGCGGCCCGCGGGCAGAAGCCCCCGTCAAGGGTGCGGCTGACCCTCGGCAGCTGGTTCCGTGCCGCTGGCTATCTGCTCCTCAAATCACCTCGGCTTGCGAAGGCCGAGTCGAGGGCGCTGCGCCGTTTCACTCGCACCTCGGATCAGGTGGCGAGCCTCGCGGCCCGCACCGTGGGTGCTCAGGTTGATGTCTCGCATCTGCTGCCAGGACGCTACTGGCCTGTTCGCAACGCCGTTGATCGGATCGGCTCCAACCTGGCGGAACGCTACCGGGACTTCACCAACCAGGAGACCGGGATCAGCATCGACGAGATGACCGGTGACGACTTCGCCGGAGGACCCGTCAGACGACGGTTGCTCGCCCCACTGACCCTGCTGACGCTGCTTCTGCTCGTCGGGTGTGTCGCCGCCTCACGTGATCTGATCGGGTTGGGCGAGATCTTCGGGGGAGGGCTTCTTCCCGCGCCCGGGTCGCTCGACAGGGCATGGCAGGCCGCGCTCAGTCCGGTGACGGGGACAGCTGGGGCGGATGCGCCCTGGCTTGGTGTAGGGGCGTTCCTCTCCACTCTTGCCTTCGGCAGCCCGAGATGGTTTGTTGTCATGGCGTTGCTGCTGACCCCCCTGCTGGCGGGGCTCTCTGTCCATGCTCTCCTGCGGCGCTTGGGTGTGACCCGCACCACCGCCGCTGCCGTCTCCGGCACCTGGGCGGGTGCGGTGATCCTGCTCGGTCTGGTGACGGCAGGTGACATAGCGGGCCTGACGCTGTCCGTCGTCTTGCCGCGCATTGCGGCCGGCATCCACCGCATGGCCATCGACGACTCCGCAGGGGCAGAGCGGCTGCGAGCGCCAGCAGCCACGGCTGCCTGGCTGCTGCTGGGCACTGTGGTGTGGCCGGCGCTGGCCGTCATAGCCCTGATGGGCGCCGTGGCCTGGGTTCTGTGGGACAAGACTGCGTGGCTGCGGATGCTGATTGCCGTCATGCTGCCCATCGCCTTCCTTGCCCCTTGGGCGCCGACGCTGTGGCGCTGGCCCGGCCGCATCCTGACGGGTCCGGATCCACTGGCCTGGCCGGCCTGGCAGCCAGCCTCCCTGGGGATGCTGACCGGACGGCTTCTGCCATCTGGATTCCCGATGTGGGTGAACTTCGCCTTCTTTGGAGTCCTCGGCCTTGCCGCCCTCTACGCCACCTGCGGTCTCCGTGCCTCACGGCTGCGCCTGACCCTCATCGGTGCGCTCGCCGTTCCGCTGCTGCTGGGTGTCTTCCTGTCCCGTCTCGCCGTCCCGGTCAATGGCGGTGAGGCGCGTGCCCTGCTCTCGGGATGGGCACTGCTGACGGTGGCGGCCTTGCTGGCCCCCATCGTTGCGCTCCGGCTCCGCGACGAGCGTGCGCCCCTGGACGTCCGTGCGGTGATCGCAGGGCTGACCGCGCTCAGTGTCCTGGCCACCGGCGTCTGGGCCTTCTACGGGTTCTCCGGGCCTGTGCGCAACCGCTCCTCGGAACTCAGCTATGTCGGCGACGTGGTGCGCTCCGCCCGCCAGACCCGTGTTCTGATGATCGAGCGTATGGATGATGGGACCCTGACCTGGAACGTCGTTGACTCATCTCAGCCGTCATGGGGTTCGGCTGAACGCAATCCGGCTGGAGGCTTCAGTTTAGAGTTCGCCACTGTGGTGCAGCTGGTCAGCGGTGGCGATGCGCCGGAGGACCTTGCCACGCGGCTGACCGACGTCGGAATCAGCCACATCTGGACGCGGGGATTTAGCTCTGAGCAGCTGGCGGCGGTCGGCAATGCCGCCGGTCTCAGCAACTCCATCATGGCGGAGGGCACAGTTTTGTGGACGGTCGTCGACCTGCCTGCGCGAGCCAGGATTGAGGATTCCTCCGGTCGCTCCTCGGTCCTCGACGGTCAGGTTGCCGCGGCGGACACAGACCGACAGCTCGTGCTGGCCGAGCCCCCTGACTCTCGCTGGGAGGCCCGGATCGGAGATCATCAACTGGCCCGCGCGGATGACTCTGAGGTGGTCTTTACCATCCCGGCTGGCGTTTCCGGGAAACTCACCTGGCAGCTCCGGCCGTCCTGGGGAGCCCTCGGATGGCAGATCGCCATCGCGATCATCATCCTGGGTCTGGCTGCCCCGACTATCGGAGGGGCCTCTGCCGCCCGGCGTTCTTTGGAGGAGACATGATTCGCCGAATCCTGGAGTCCACCGTTGGGTTCGCGGTGATCGCAGGCCTGGCCTTCGGACTCACGATTCTCACCCCTGCCGCGCTTCCACGGACGACCACCGTCGAGGCGACTCGTTCCGTGAAGGTGGTGTGTATGCCTGCGGCTGCCCAGGCGACGATCCTGGTGGACCGTGCCGACAAGATCGGACCGCTTGGCGGGCAGATGAGTGAAACCGCCCAGACGGTCCTGACCGGCCAGGAAACCTCAGTGGTTGCGGAGGGCACGGAGGGGCCTGTGGGTGGTGCCTTGACTGGATCCGGCACCGTCAAGACCCTGACCCCCTGCCTCAGGCCTGTCTCCCAGGGGGTTATCGCCCTTCCCGCCACCGCTGACACGCAGCTGAGGATCGTCAACCCCGACTCCTCGGAGGCGGCCATCGATCTGACGCTCTACGGGGCGGAAGGTGAGATCCAGTCACTCGGTGCCCGTGGCATCGCCTTGGCGCCTTTCGAGGAGCGCACCATCGCGTTGTCGGTGCTCACCGCTGAGGCAACTCCCGTCGGGGTGTCGTTCAAGGCCAGCCGCGGCAGGGCGGCGGTCGCCGCATTCACCCAGACGTCCGCCCGGGCCACGGCTGCGATTCCCTCGCAGCTTGCTGAGCAGCACTACCTGCCTGGGGTGCCGGCCGGAGCATCCCAGGCTGTGGTGGTGCTGGCGAACCCCAGCGAGCGGCGGCTCACAGTGAATCTGAAGGCCTACGGCTCCACACCGGCATATACCCCCGAGGGCGGTGAGAACATCAGCGTCGCACCTTATTCGAGTGTCTCCGTGCCGCTTCAGGACTCGCTGGCGAGTGAGGCCAC
>CAKZJI010000202.1 GCA_936941515.1 uncultured Propionibacteriaceae bacterium | reverse complement strand
CCTTTGCGAAGAAGGCCGTCGCTTTTTTCAGGAACTCGATCTCCATCTTTGCTTCGCGAAGTTCCGCCCTCAGCCTCCTGTTCTCCGCCGCCGACTCGGTTCCCACCCGAGCGTCCGTCGATTCGGGATGGTCCTTCCTCCATTTCTTGACCCAGTTCCCACCGTCTGAGGAACCAACTCGTAGGACTTCGCAACCTCAGCAATAGTCCGATCCTTATCGACCACCCCGCGAACCACTTACTCCTAGCAGCTCACTACTGAACCTCTGCGCTGACATGATCTGAATTCAACCTCGCTTCTCGAAATGCAGAACTTTTCTGCCACCGTCCAAGAAACACCAGGCACCTCACAGTTCGGTCGTGTCAGACACGGCCATCTCCTTTCGGATCAAGCCGGACCTCCACGCACCGTTAATCAGATAGTTCCCCCACAGGCTGTGGGAAAGGGACAGTGTTGGTGGGGTCACAGTCAGGAGCGGTCGTACTCCGGGTTGGGGCTGGTGTCGCCCTCCCCGAAATCTCCCCCGGTCGCGCCGATGTGCGCGTCGAACTGTTCCTCGACGTTGTCCATGAGATGGCCGGAAATGGGATCTTTCGATCCCGGCAGTCTGTACTGCCGTCCCACGGCGTCGGGGGCACCGTCCGCTAGGACACTGTCCTCCTGCACTTTGGTCAAGATGTCGTCCTCCGTGGTGTAGAGGCGCACCTGGCCGTCCTGTATTTGCTGGCGGAACTCGGTGGGATCCACGCCGTTGCGCGCAGCAAAATAGTCCACGGTTGCTGGCGGGACTCCCGCCGCGTTGAACGTGACTGCGCCATTACCTGTCGCCATCGATGCGGTGGAGGCCAAGCGCCCGCCCAACGAGTGGCCGGTGTAGATGACGTCCGGCGCGTGCTCAGTCTCGTCGAGCGCCTGAGCCAACGCGACGGCATCCGCGGACTGGCCCGTGAGCTGACCGACCCCGGCAGCATCCTCGGCGACATCGGCCATTTCTGCCTCTGTCCCCTTGTACACCACAACCAGCGAGCCGTCTTTACCCCGGTACAGCTTGGCTTCAAACCCGGTCTCGTCGTTCTTGAGGAGGGAAGGATCGATCCCGACGCTCTCCGCCGAAACCTCTTCGTATCCCTCGGGCGGTGCTTCACCATCGTCAAGTCCGTTCAGCGCGGCCAGATCCCGGTCCCGCTCCACTTGAGCGGCGCCTTGGACCTGAGCCCCCGCGCCTTCGGGGTCCTCGGGATCCGCTCCGGTGCGCAGTATGGTGGCGGCGCGGGCAAACTCATCACCTATGCCGCCCATCTGCCCCAGCAATTCGCTGCCCTGCGCCAGAACGTCTTGCATCATGTGCGCGATGTCGGTAAGGGTCTCGGAGATGACGTTATTCGCCGATTGTTTGAACTCTTGGATAAGGGTGTGCCACTTGCGCGTATCTATGGCATGCTGTGCAATTTTCAGTGCGGCCTCAATGATGTCATCGAGCAGCATTCCCGCTGAAGACACGACGGCCTTGCGAGCATTGCCGACGTATTCGCCGGTCTGCAACGCACGGCTAGCCATGGTGCGCCAGGCGCCAGCAGCCGCGCGCGCGCAGGCGCTTTCGGCTGCCATATGGGCGGCGAAGTTGCTGGCCGCTGCCCCCTCCCAGGCCTCCTGTGTGGGCGCGGAGATCGCGTCCATCTCAGAAGCGTGATCATCCAGGCCAGTTGCAATACTCTCCCAGGATCTGGCCAATTGGTGGAGTGCCTCGGCATCTCCAGCTAACTCGTCGATGGCCTCCTGGAACGGCGGGAGCTGGGCGATGATCCAGGCGCTGAGGCCCCCGATGATATCGGGTACCACCTCGCCCAGGTTGATAAGCTCGTCCAGCCACTCAAGGGCACCCTGTGTTGGCGTCACGTCTTCGCTCAGCTGTGGGTTACCGCTCCGACTCGCGCTTCCCTCCTGCAGGACGTCGGCGGCCTTCTTGAAATCAGCAGTGCTTGTCATCCCGACTCACCTTTCTACTTCTATAACCCGCTGGGGATACTCATGCCGTCCAGTCGTCTCAATACTGCGGAGATACTCTCGATGATCGCTTTATCTGTGTCCGCGTAGGCGTTGGCGCATTCGGTGAGTTTCTTCGAGATGGCCTCGTCGGCCTCTCCGAGCGAGGACAAGAAGTCGCGCCCGTCATCCGTCGCACCAGGGAAGGTGATTGACGCCGCCGGCTCCAGGAACTTCCCGAAACACGAGAGGGACGGCGCCTCCACCTGTTCGCCGAGGCTCTCCACCGTGCTTCCGGCGGCCCTGACGCGGTGCCCTGCCTCGTCAAGTGCTGAGGTATTGACCGAGAAGTTCATGCCACTCCTCCCGCTGCCGCCCAGAGCTGGTCTGCCTCTTCGGCCACGCGACGGGCGGCGGTGGCCTGGGCCTTCAGCACGGCGGCACTCAAGTCGCGCGGGTACGTCGTCTTGGCCGCCGGAGTGAACTCCACCCGCAGGGGCACGCCGTCGAAGTCAACCTCCACGCGCACCGCTGGACGCTCAGGCGGCTCCTCCGCCGTGGCGCGCAGCCGCTCAAGTTCGGGTTGGGTCCGCTCAAACGCGGCAACCTTACGCTCGAACCGCTGGCGCATGGCCCGTTGGATGTCCTGCGGCGAACCGTCGAAAATACCCCTGGGCCACTCTACGCGTCCCTGCTGCCATTCGGAGAGGTCGGGGCGGTGTCGGATACCCAGCGGTCGTTCCGCGGCCGGGATGCTGGGCGCAGAGGCCGCTATTGCGCCCCCTGCAGCAAAGTCGTCCTGCGCGCTACGAAGTTGCCGCGCGAACTCCTCGGTGAGCTGGGCGGCTGACCACTGCTCCACGCCCTTGGCGAACTCGACGACCAGCACTGATGTCTAATTGTTGACAATCGTACGATCGAGCGTCACCGTGTAGCCATGACTGCCGGCGTCGAGTCCCAGATCCACAGTTCCCAGGTCCGCACCGACCAGACCGCGTCGCTGAGCCCCGCCCTGAAACAGGCGACTCCCGTCGTCGTCGACACTGCGGCCGGTTCGTGGATCCGGGGCACCGACGGTCGCGACTACCTCGACTTCACCACCGGGATCGGCGTCACGAGCACCGGGCACTGCCACCCGGAGGTCGTGGCCGCCGCCCAGGAGCAGGTCGGGAAGATCATCCACGCGCAGTACACGACCGTGATGCACAAGCCCCTCCTGGAGCTCACCGACAAGCTCGGCGAGGTC
>CAKZJI010000201.1 GCA_936941515.1 uncultured Propionibacteriaceae bacterium | reverse complement strand
CAGTGTGCTGCGGGGGTTTCCCATCGGCAGCCTCCTGCTGTGGCAGCGCAAAGCACCCGCGGAGACGGTCCGGCTGGGCGAGGTGACTTTGGAGGCCCCCGAGCGGACTGACGCCCGCTACGTGGTGGACGGGCAGCAGCGGGTGACGACCTTCCTGAACGTCTTCGACCCAAAGCATGGCCTGGAGGGTGAGTTCGCGCTGGTCTACGACCTCAGGCAACAGCCCCCGAGGGTTCGCGTCCGTGCTCGCAACGACTCCGACGAGCACGTCATCCCGCTTCCAGTGCTCTTCGAACTGCCTAGGCTGTTGCGCTGGGTCGGTGAGCATCCGAGCTACACCGATCGGATTGATGAGATCAACACCGCCACCCAGCGGCTGCGTGAGTTCCACGTGCCGGTCTATGAGGTGCGCTCCGAGGACGATGGGGTGCTGCGTGAGATCTACGACCGCATGAACAACGCGGGCAAGCGCCTGACCCGGGCCGAGGCATTCAAGGGGTTGTTCGCGCCGGGGGAGGGTGACTCCACTGCGACCACCTTCGAGACCATCCAGGACGATATTCGTGTCCGTCTGGGCTGGGGCCAGATCGACCAGGACACCCTTCTGCATGCATTCCTGGCGCGACGGGCCACAAATCCCTACCGGGATATCCACCGTGAATTTCACGATGATCGCGGGGAGGGCCTCGAATTCCCCGGAGAGGATCAGGAACAGGCCCATCACAGGCTACTGGATGCCCTGGAGGCGGCCATCGATTTTCTGCGTGACAATGCCGGGATTCCTCATTTCACGTTCCTGGCCTACCGACCCCTGCTGGTGGTGTTGACACGTTTCTTCGGGCTTTTCCCCCAGCCAGTGCCGCGCAATCTGGATCTGCTGAGACGTTGGTACTGGCGAGTGGCGCTGTCTGGGCCTGGAATGATGGCGGGAAGCACCACCGGGGCGGTCCGGACCCTGACGGCGTGCATCCGCCGCGACGAAGAGGATGATTCTGTGCAACGTCTTCTCAATGCGCTGCCACAGGTTTCAGGGAAGAGGGTCCATGCACATGATTTTCGCGCCAATCGTGCGTCTGGCCGCATCATGTTATGCGCCCTCTGGCACCGTCGCCCCTTGTCTCCGGACACGGGGGAGCCGTTCGGATACGATGACCTCTCTCTTGAGATTGAAGCGCAATCCACACCGAAATCCGCGTCCCCGGAGGTCTTTCCCCGATCCGATCTGTCTGATGATGTCCGCAACTCGCTGGGAAATCGAGTCATCATGCCAGGGATCCCGCTGACCAGCGTGAGGGATCCCGCAACCTGGAGTGATGCGGTCCGTGAATCGCATCTGCTTGGCTTAGGGAAAAACCCGGATGATGTGGTCCGTGAACGTGAGCATGCCCTGCAGGAATATATCGACAACTTCCTACGGGAGCGTACGGGGCAGGGGCTCGATGACTCCGCGCCCCTGGACGCCTTCGACTTCGACGATGAGGATGCCCCCCCGCAGGATGAGGCATGGTGATCGAGGCATTCCGGGTCCTGCTTGGCGGAAAGACCGTGGCACATCTGCATGCCCGCGGAGACTACACCTGGCTGGAATGGCAGCAGGGCTACTGGGATGACCCCGATCGCCCCATGCTCGGGCTGCGTTTTGAGGACAACCCGAAGGAGCGGGTGGCGGCGGCTCTGCGGCTGCCGCCCTGGTTCTCCAATCTGCTTCCCGAGGGCAGACTAAGGCAGTGGGTTGCCCTGGACGCGGGCATCAATGAGCAGCGGGAGATGCGGCTCCTGGCCAGGCTCGGGCTCGGACTTCCTGGGGCGGTGATCGTCGAACCTGTTGAGGGCGAGGCTGATCCCGCCTGGCGGCCAGAACAGGTGCAGTTCCCCGCTCCACGACGTCACGACGGGGATGTGCTGCGATTCAGCCTGGCCGGCGTCGCGCTCAAATTCTCCCTGCTCCAATCCGGTGACCGGCTGACGCTGCCCGCGGGCGATCAGGAGGGTGACTGGATCGTCAAGATGCCCGACGCGGTCTACCCGGAGGTGCCCGTCAACGAGTTCGCGATGATGACTCTCGCTCAGCGGTGTGGCATCGACGTCCCGGAGATAAAGATGTGGCATCGCGATGAGCTGCCCAAACTGCCGGGGATGGCTTGGCCCAAAGAGCAGGAATGGGCGTATGCGATCAGGCGCTTCGACCGGGAGGGCAACAGCCGAATCCATATCGAGGACCTCGCCCAGGTGCGGGGTTTCTACCCGGATAGGAAGTATGACGGCTCATTCGAGACCGCGGCTGCGCTCGTGTATCGCCGCCGGGATGAGGCCTCCTATCTGGAGTTCGTGCGGAGGCTGTTTTTCAGCTTCGCCATCGGCAATGGCGACATGCACCTGAAGAACACCTCCCTCATCTACCGCAATCCCCGACGTCCCGTGATCTCACCCGCCTACGACCTGGTGTCCACGGCCCCCTATCGCATGGATGGATCTGAGGATCTCGGTCTCAAGCTGGGACGATCCAAGCGTTTCGACGAGGTGTCACCGCAGTCATTCACGCTGCTGGCACGCAGGATCGGCGCATCAGCTGAGAACACCATGCGAACTGTTGCGGAGGTGGCGGGCAGATTGGGTGATGCATGGCCTGAGATGTCGGAGATGCTGGACAGACTACCCAACCATCGCGCCTGGCTGGACCGACGGATCCCGGAGGTCGCCTGCCGTTTCGCGGATTGACAGGCTTATCGGGACGTGGGTTTCACGACCCGCCGCAGGACTGCCACCAGCGGGTCGATGTCGCCCGTGTCCTGGCTGTGGAAACGGGCCTGGACGAACTCGTCGCGCAGCGGTGAGGTCAGGGTGAACTTGGATGTGTCGATCCAGTAGCCGGCCTGATTTGCCAGCCGTGTGAAGAAGACGAGCTGGGAGCGGGTGTTGCCCTCCCGGAAACTGTGGATGAGGTTGAGGGTGCTCCAGCTTTCCGCGAGCTCCTCGACGAACTCTTGGAGCTCCAGGCCTCGCAGCAGGTTCTTGCTGGCCAGGCGTTCGTATTCCGCATTGGCTGCGAGGCTCAGATGGGGGCCGGCGTCGTAGTAGGCGTGTCCGCTCTTGGTCATGAATCCGCCGGTCGGTCCGACGCGCTCCTTCCCCGCCCACTCGTAGACGTCCTGGAAGATGTAGCGATGGATGGCCTTCATGTGGTCGTAGTCGAAGCGGCTGAGGATGGGGCGCCTCGCCATCTCGGTCAGGCGGAAGGCGGTGGCGGCCGTCTCCAATATCCGCAGCACGCTGCGGTCGGTCTCGCCGTATGGCTTCTCCGGGGTCGTGAACTTGTTGCGCAGCACGCTGGTGCCTGGGATGTAGTAGTCATCCCAGGTGTGGAACACGGTCTCCGACGTCAGCCCTGCACGCGACATCTCATCGTCACCACAGCTTCGTCGGCGCTCACCTCACCTTTTGCGACCCGGGTCATCAGGTCACGCAGCACAGGATCGGCGACCGAGTGCCCCGCCAACGCCAGGGCGGCGTCGGTGAAGGCCACGTGCTCCTCGGCCTCAGCCGAGGTGGTGTGGTCACTCTTCAAGACCATGGTCTGCCCCTTCCTCGCGTTGTCTGCACCCTACCCTGGTATGGGGTTACATTTCTTGAATGCAGAGCAAACCGCCGTGGCGGCGTCTGAAGTTCGCTGCCACGGCGGCTTTGACGTGTGGGTCAGCCGGCGTCGCGATGCAGTGCGCGCCAGATGCCGATGACGGCGGGGACGGCGAGCCACAGCACCGCCGATGTCGCGGTTCTGCCCCAGCTGACTGCTGCGCCAGGGTCTGCGACGGCGGCATTCAAGGCGACCTTCAGGTTGAGCCACTGGGCTATGTCGGAGATGACGCCGTTGAAGTTCAGCAATGCGTTCAGGGAAGCCGGGACCATCATCCATATCATGATGGCCGCTGAGCCGTTCATGACGGCGATGCCCAGCAGGAAGGCCGAGATGGCCAATACCGGGTTCGGCAGCAGTGGCCCGACCACGTCCCAGGCCGTCACCGACCAGCTGATGTCCACGTTTTCACGTGGGGAAAGCAGGCCTGCGACGAGCGTCCCCAGGCCGAGGCACAATGCCCAGAGGGCCAGCGCGTAGGTCAGGGCGACGATGAGCTGAGCGGACAGCACCCAGCCGCGCCGGGGCGTCAGCGTGAATGTCGTCATGATGCTGCGGTTGGTCCAGTCGGTGGTGACCATCAGGATCAGGAA
>CAKZJI010000200.1 GCA_936941515.1 uncultured Propionibacteriaceae bacterium | reverse complement strand
GGGATGGGGTAGCGGACGTTGGTGTACTGGTGGCGGTCGTGGCCGAGGTGTTGCCACACGCTGGGCACCGGGACCCGCGAGAAGCCGACCGGGTGGCCCGTCGTCATCTCCCAGAAGGGCTCGGTGAGGTCGTGGATGCTGGGCAGGTATCGCATGAGCCATGGGCCGCTCAGCAGCTGGAACCGGTCTGACTCCTCGCGTCGCCAGGGGCTTGGGTCCACCGGACCGGAGGCGGGAACGTAGTAGGCGCGAGGCGGCAGGGTGTTCTCGTGGAGGACCCCGAGGTCCTCATAGTGTCTGGGAACGATCATCGTTCTTGCTCCCTTGAGGTCAACGGAAAACCGGGGTCGCATCAGCGCCACCCTCAGCAATGTTGACGTTACCACAACAATTGCCTACCCGTATACCCTTTGTTACATGCGAGTTTCAGCTCGACCTCAACCTCTTCTATGGCAACGTCAACATTGCTTTCACAAGGGCTTTTGCGGATTTTTGATAGGCTCCAAGCCATGGTCAGCCGGCACACGAGGGGGCCGTCCATGAGCGACGTGGCCCGCTTGGCCCGTGTCTCCACGCAGACGGTTTCCCGTGTCTCAATGGGCGCGGACAATGTCCGTCCGGCCACCCGGGAGAAGGTGCTGCGGGCAATGGACCAACTCGGCTACTCCCCCAATCGCGCAGCGCAGGCCCTGCGACGGGGGACCTTCAACACGATCGGCGTGCTCACCCAGCAGATCCACCGCACTGGAGAAGCCCTGACCACGGCGGGGGTGTTGGAGGCAGCGACAGCTGCCCGATACACCGTCAGCCTGGTCCAGGTGGAGCACCCCGAGTCCGAGGACATGAGGGAGGCGGTCCACCGGCTCTCCCATCAGACCATCGACGGGCTCGTGGTGGTTCAGGCCGGGCGGGCGGGGCTCAGGCATCTCGCCCTGCCGCCGTCCCTGCCGGTGGCGGTCTCGGACTCGGCCCTCGTCGACTACTATCCCTCAGCCAGCGCCGACCAGGCTGGCGGGGTTCGCGACGCCGTCGGCCATCTCCTGAGCCTGGGGCACCGCACCGTCCACCACGTCACTGGACCTGAGGGATCACAGTCGGCGCTGATTCGCAAGGCCACGTGGGCGACGTGCCTGCGGGAGGCCGGGGCGCCAGTGCCTGAGCCGGTGCCTGGGGACTGGCAGGCTGCCGCAGGCTATGAGGCCGGCCTACGACTGGCGGCCGACCCCGATGTGACGGCGGTGTTCTGCGGCAACGACGAGCTGGCTCTCAGCCTCATCCGGGCCATGCACGAGCAGGGCAGGCGCGTGCCGCAGGACGTTTCCGTGGTGGGCTTCGACGGCCTGGACCTGGGCGAGTTCAGCTTCCCTCAGCTGACCACGGTCCGTCAGGATTTCACACGCCACGGCAGGGAGATGGTGGGGCTGGTGTTGGAGCAGGTGGCCTCTGGCCTGATGGACGGCTCCCGGAGCATCGTCGTCCCCACGGAGCTGGTGCTGCGCGGCAGCACCGCGCCACCACCCCCCAGATAGACCGGTGAACCACCGACGGCCAGCTGGCGTGACTCGTCGTCCACCCCTCAATGCATGAAGAATGGGGCACATGCAACGTCTCAGCCTGGCAGCGATCAGAACCATCGGATGCGCAGTGGCGGGCATGCTGGCCCTGGGGGCCTGCTCCCCCCAGCCACCGACGATGTCCCCCTCCGCATCAAAGACGCAGGCCACGCCGTCTGCCGAACCTACAACACCGACTGAGACTCCCTCACCCACGCCATCGCAGTCCGCATGCCGGGCGCGGGCGGAGGCCATGCCAGTGGAGCAGCAGGTCGGTCAGCTGTTCATGATCGGCGTCAACACCTCCGGGCTCGACAAGACGACCCGCCAGGCCATCCGCGACCATCACATCGGATCAGCCGTGCTGCTGGGCAACAGCAGAGCAGGCCGAGAGTCGATCACTCAGATCACCACCGAGCTAGGCAGCCTCGGCGACATCCTGACAGCCGTGGATCAGGAGGGCGGCTCCGTGCAGCGCCTGCAGGGCCCCGGCTTCAGTGACATCCCCACCGCGCAGCGGCAGGGAGGCTATCCCGACGGGGAGTTGCGGGCCAAAGCGAAGACGTGGGGTGAGGAACTGGCCACCGCAGGAGTCCGCTACAACCTTGCCCCCATCGCCGACGTAGTCCCCGGAGCCAAGCAGCGGTCCAACGCCCCCGTCGGGCAGCTCGACCGCAACTTCGGCAACGACGTGCCGACGGTGAGCGCCTCGGTGACGGAGTTCGTCGAGGGCTCACACGGCGCGGGGGTGCTGACGTCACTGAAGCACTTCCCCGGTCTGGGTGAGGTGACGGTGAACACCGACTTCGGAGTCGCCATCGACCAGAACATCACGGCCGACCACCCATACCTGGAGTCATTCCGCGCCGGCATTGAGGCCGGTGCGGACTCGGTGATGGTGTCGTCGGCCATCTTCAAGCAGATCGATCCCGACCAGGAGGGCGTGTTCAGCCAGAGGATCATCGAGGGGATGCTGCGCCAAGACCTCGACTTCGACAAGGTGGTGATCAGCGACGATCTGGGGGCGGCGGCAGCCGTCGGCAGCATCCCGCCGGGTGAGCGTGCAACCCGCTTCTTCGCAGCCGGGGGCGATCTGCTGATCAACGCCGACCCATCAATGATGTCCGCGATGGCGAAGGCGACGATCACCTGGGCGACCACGGATCCCGCGAATGCGGAACGGGTGACGCAGTCAGCTACCCGGGTGCTGGAGTTGAAGCGGTCCGCAGGCCTGCCATCGTGCAGTTGAGGGCGGAGTCGATCTCGCCGCCCTCAGCCTTGAGCGTCGGCCTTGAGGCCTGTTCGCGTGGCCCTGGGGCAGTGAAAACCTCTCTTCCCAAACCTCAGTCACCGGCAGCTACGAGCAGGCTTGCCTGTCCAAGAGAATGGCATGCCCGCGGGGTATCTGGCATGCCATTTAGTTCCCGGCGGCGATTTCGTGGGAGTTGACGGGGATGCCACCGGGCCCGCCCGCATCGCACGGTTCCTGGGCCAGGTGACGTTGTACAGCCACCCAGCCCCCAAGCCAGCGTAGATGATCGACTACATGGGTGAACCGCATGTCAGGGGGAACGCTTCCTTGCGATGGGGATCAGGT
>CAKZJI010000199.1 GCA_936941515.1 uncultured Propionibacteriaceae bacterium | reverse complement strand
TCCTCCACGCCGCGAGCCCGCAGGTGATCAATGGCGACGCGAATCTGCTGCAGTGAGATCCCCACATCAAGGAAACGCTTGACCACGCGCAGCAACAGGATGTCGCGGAAGGAATACAGACGTTGGGAACCGGAGCCGTTGGCGTCGCGAAGCTCAGGGACCACGAGACCGGTGCGCGCCCAATAGTCGAGCTGACGATAGGTGATTCCCGCGACCCTGTGAGCCACTGGCCCACGGAAACCTAGGTCCGCTGCAACGGGCGCAAAGTCACCGTCGAACAGCGTTTCCTGCAGCGGAGCCCTGCCCGCCTGGTTGGTTTCCTCTGCCACTGTCTGCCCCTCATCCATCTTGCCGCAAGGTGCGACACACCTCGACGCTAACCCCGGACAACCTCTCAGTCAGGTGACACGCCCGGGACGCGACGCAGCCAATTCTAAACCCTCCACCCCGGCTTCAAGGTTCCCTTCGTCCTGGGCAGGGAGCTCGCAGGCCACCGTCTCGTGGCGGCAGCGGTTAGAAATCCTCTGGCTGCACCTGGTCCAGAAACTCCCGGAAGAGCTCAACCTGGTCAGGCACGTTCTCACTAATCGGGACCCCCACGGTGTCCATCAGAGCGGCTGGGCACTGCAGCAGCCAGTTCCGCCGCACTGCGACGGCAACCGCGTCGCTGGGTCGGGCATCAATCACATGCCGGCCGGCCCTGATCTCGGCGATGAAAACGCCCTCCTCCGCTCCGGTGATGGTCAAAACTGGTTCGTCGTCCTTCCCGGAAAGCAGCTCCAGGGTCGTCGCCAGCAGATCCTGGGTCAGGGGACGCGGGAAGGTCTCCCCTTCCAAGGCCACAGCGATAGCAGCCCCGTCCATGGAGGAGATCCAGATGGGCAGAAGGCGGTCACCATCGCGTTCACGAAGCAGAAGGATGGGGGTCTCGTCGTCCAACCGCAAACCGGCCACCGTCAACTCGATCATGTGCTCAACCCTACGCGGCTCTCATCCCACGAGCTGCGATATGACCATGGCCGTGTGTGCGTTCATCACGACCTGGTAGACCTCGTTGCGGACCTCGGGTGGCGCTCCCTGCCTGCGTTTGTACTGGCTGAGCGCCTGCTCCACCAGAGCCGACTCCATGGCTGCGGCCTGCTGCACCAGACGCAGCTGTCGAATGTCGACGCCATAGTCACCCAGTCTCTTCGCCGCCCACGCCAGTGTCAGGGCCTCCCTGCCATACAGCTGGGTTCCGGGACGATGTGAGATCAGCTTGAGACGCTCAAGCTCAACCAGCGCTGCCTCGCCAAGACCTGACTCAGAGAGAAGCTCGTGGCGTTTGAACAGCTGGCCGCGTCGCGTCGCAGGCTGCTGCCGAGGTGTTGGCTCAGGTGGCGATGGGATTCTCGGGGTCTCCTCCACCTCGGTGGGAATCTCACCACGGTCCATCGCCTCAAGCTGTTCACGAATCACCTTGAGCGGGAGATACTTGTCCCGCTGGGCACGCAGAATGAAGAGCAACCGCTCGACATCCTTGGGATGAAACTTCCGGTAACCGGACGGGTGATCCCGTTCCGGTGAGATGAGCCCCTCGCCCTCCAGGTAGCGGAGCTTGGAGACTGAGATGTCGGGGAACTCCCCCCTGATCGCCTCCAGCACCTGCCCGATCGTGCGCGGTGCGGCCGGCATCAGCTCCGCCCGGCCTCGCTCAACAGGATCGTCGCCCGATACTTACCGATCTGGATCTCATCTCCGTGCCGCAGTTGGGCACGGCCATCCAGCAGTGCACGGTTGACGTAGGTTCCGTTGAGGCTTCCAAGGTCTTCCAACACGAGTCTACCGTCGGTGCGCACCAGCTTCGCATGGTGACGCGACACTGTCACATCGTCGAGGAAGATATCGGACTCCGGGTGGCGTCCCAGAGTCGTCACGTCGGAGTCGATCAGGAACTGCGACTCCTTCATCCCGCCTCGCGTGACGATCATCAAGGCATTGCCGGGGGCAAGCTCGCTGGTGTTCGCGGTCAGCCCTGTCCCCACAGCAGACAGGTGTTCGTCTGTGAGAGCAGCCAGAATGCTGGTCGTGTCGTTCTTCGTGTCCATGAGCTCTCCTTCACGGTGGTTTCCGAACCCCGCCATGGGTGGCCCCCCTTTCCATCCTGTGTGCCCGTCGCGGCTGCCCCAAGCCTATCGGTGGATGACTGATTGACAAGCTAGCCATGCTAGTTGGGTTTCGCGAATTCCATGTGAGTCGGAGATGCGAGTGAGTCGATGGACAACTCGGGGACCTGGTTGATCTCGACGTGGCCCTGGACTCTGCTGCCCTCGACCTCACTGACGAGGCCCCCACGGAAGCGGGCCCCAGCTTCGAGGGTCGCCGGGTCTCCGATGGCCTCGACCACCACCGGCCTGTCCAGGGCAACACCGTCGACGGTGATGCGACCTCGCTCGTCGAGCCCTATCCAGGTGGCTGCCACGACACGAACAGAGTCGTTGAACTCCAGCACCTCAGCTCCTGCGTCGCGCAGTTCCTCCAGGGCGTCCAGCAGCAATTCAGGTGTCACAGCCTCTTGCGGGTCATGGATGGTGATGCGGATTCCTGGTCCCTTGGCGGGGACGGTGCCCGCCAGGATCTGGAGTTGCCCGACGCGGTCTCGGGTCTCGTCGTCAGCTGTCTTTGCGCCCTCAGCGCCCGAGGAGAGCTTGTCCCGGGTCGTGCTCAGGTCCCGGATCTCGCTTTCCAGGCGTCTGGTCTCCGATGACAGATTGTCCAGCAGCTGAACGAGCTCGGTTCGCCTCAGATTGGAGTAGTCGGGCTGCGATGCCTGAGAGCGGATTGTCCAGACGATCAGCAGCGCCGCAACGCACAAGACAGCCCCCACGACGATCTGGCCTTGTCCCAGATGGAAGAAGGAACGCCAGAACTGCGGCTGATCTCTGGGGCCGGGTTGCTGTGCGGCTCGGCGCGGAATGAGCTCAGGCATGCAGCACCGCCCTTCGGATGGCAGCCGAGTTGTTGAAGATGCGGATGCCGAGGACCACGACGACTCCTGTCGACAGCTGGGATCCGACACCGATCTGGTCACCAATGAAGACGATCAGTCCAGCGATGGTGACATTCGACAAGAAGGAGACCACGAAGACGCGGTCAGAGAAGACCCCCTCCAACCATGCCCGGGTACCGCCGAGGATGGCATCCAGGGCGGCGACGATGGCGATGGGAAGGTAAGGCTGCAGGAAGATGGGCAGGGCTGGCTCCACCAGCAGGCCGATGACAATTCCTGTGATAAGTCCAATGACAGCAAGCATGTCTTTTCTTCACCTCTTCGCATGTCGCACGGCCATGGCCGGATCGGCGGCCAGGGTCAGATTTCCCAGTGGCTGACGCACCTCATACCTGATGCCGTAGTTCTCTTCCATGGAACTCCACCACTTCGCTGCAGAGGTCGAGGAGAATCTTTTCAGCAGCATCTGGGGATCTCCGATGGCCTTGATCTCGTAGGGCGGTTTCAGGGACACATAGTCAACGGTGATCGCTGAACCCGCGATCCGGATAGGGGTGAGTATGGTGATCCTGTGGCCGTTGATGGCGATCGCCTCTGCACCCGCCTCCCGGAGACCGTTGACCAACCTGGTCAGGTCGGAATCATAGATCAGGCCTTTCCCGCCGACAGCGTTGGCGGCGTCATTGGCCTCAATCATGATGCCTGGGCCTGTTACAGGGGAGGCACCGGTGACCAGCTCCAGTTCCTGGAGTTCCGCCCTGGCATTCGGATCACCAACAACGGCCTGCCGTAGCCTGCTGATCTCGTTGTCGAGTTCGACGACCGAGGCTGACAGATCATCACGTCGTTGCTGCTCGGCTGCAATGCGAGCCTCTAAGTCTTTGCGCTCATCAGCCATCTCCCCGCGGGAGCGAGTCGCTGACACCGCCGCCAACACCAGGAGCGCTGCAACAAGCACCATTCCCACCGCGAGCAGCCCTGGGCTTCGGCGGGGCGAAGTCGTCGTGAAATACTCCGGCTCCATAGCCTCGGCTGCGACATCGCTGAGCAGACCCATGCTCGCATCAGGGCGCTTCATCCGGTCTCCCGGGCACGGGCCAGGCGCACGGTGCGCACCACGTAGTCGATCCCGGCCACCCAATACGCCACAGCTCCCCCAGCCGCCAGCAGCCACCCGATCAAGGTCGCCCAATCGACCCCCAGAGATGAGGAGGATCCGACCAGGATCAGGGGAAAGGACACAAGCAGGAGCATGGTACCGGCTTTCCCCACTATGTTGACCGATAGGGCCAGGCGTCCGCTGCGCCGCAGTGATGGTAGGAGCCCGACGAGCATCGCATCGCGTGCGACCAGGATCACGAGGAACCACCAAGGGACGATCCCCCTGATGGTCAACGTCATCAAGGCCGTGAGGATGTAGAGCCGATCGGCTATCGGGTCAAGCCGCGCCCCCAACTCGGAGGTCTGCCGGAGTGCTCGGGCAAGAAATCCGTCTAACCAGTCCGTGGCTCCGGAGGCAGCCAGCAGAAGTACGGCAGCCATGTCATGGCCAGCCACGATCAGCCAGCCGAACACAGGGACGGCGAGGAGCCGCGCAAAGGACAAGATATTGGGCACCGTGAACAGGCGATCTGTGTCCCACTGCCTGGTTGGCTCCACTGACTTCACGGCGACCAGCCTAGTGGCGCACGCCAGGAATCCCTCAGCGGGAGGCGGTGCCGGGACGGATGCATCGCAAGGTGGCTGAGCGGAACGGTACGGGCCGTACTGTGAGCGAGGTGAACGAAGCGAAGCACCGCATCCGGGACC
>CAKZJI010000198.1 GCA_936941515.1 uncultured Propionibacteriaceae bacterium | reverse complement strand
GTCGCAGTCCAGAGGATGGGCATCGCGGTGTTGTTGACTCAACTCTCCATCATGGTGGGGGTCACCGTCTGGGAGTCGTTACGCAAGAAGCATCGGAAGCTCCGCCGGTTCCCCCACACCTCAGCTGATCCCCTCACCGTCGGGGCCGATGAGGTCACGGTCTACACCTTCGGCGACGACCTGTACGCCGATATGCTGTCGGCCATCGACTCTGCCTCCGAGGTGGTCTACTTCGAGACCTACATCTGGAAGTCGGATGAGGTGGGGGAAGCCTTCAAGCAGGCGCTTGGCAGAGCCGCTGCCCGGGGCGTCAAGGTGCACGTGATCTGGGATGACTTCGCAAACCTCGTTGTGCCACGCCGTTTTCTGCGGATGCCTGAGGGAGTGCTGGCGATGCGTCACCCCGCCCTGCCGATGCCATGGTCCCCGCGGACATGGGGCCGGGATCATCGAAAGCTGCTGATCGTCGACCACAGGATCGGCTTCATCGGCGGATACAACATCGGCAAGCTGTATGCCCAGCAATGGCGCGACACCCACGCTCGGGTGATCGGGCCAGGAGCAGCCGAACTGGACAACGCCTTCGTGGACTTCTGGAACCAGAACGCAGCCCGGCATCGGCTTCCGGCGCTGACCAACGATCATCACCGTCCCTGGTTCTCCAAACTGCGGGTGCACCGAAACCTTCCCCGAATCCAGGTCTATCCCATCCGCAACATGTATCTGGAGGCCATCGACCGCGCAACCAGCCGAATCTGGCTCACACACGCCTATCTGATCCCCGACGACGACCTGGTAGCCGCGCTCCGTGACGCCGTCAAACGTGGAGTCGACGTGCGGATCATCGTGCCCGCCAGATCCAACCACGCCGTCGTGGACTGGCTGGCACGAGGGTTCTACGCAGACCTGCTGAACGCCGGGGTGCGTCTGTTCCTCTACCAGGGCGCCATGGTCCACTCAAAGACGGCGGTCATCGACGGGGCCTGGGCCACCATCGGAACTGCAAACCTGGATCGCCTCAGCCTGTGGGGCAACTATGAGGTGAACCTTGAGATCACGGATCAGGAGGTCGCAGGGCAGATGGAGCATGTCTTCGCCGTCGACGAGGGCAACACCGTGGAGCTGAGCGCCGAGGCCTGGCATCGGCGTCCCTGGTGGAAGAAGTTCGCCGAGTCTCTGCTGAGCCCGTGGCGGCCTCTGTTCTGACTGCGGGCAGGGTGAGGATAGTGGAGATTCCAGGGGTTCACCCCATGGCCTCTGACCTGCCCTTCACGCATGATTGAAACATGATCGGCAACATCATTGCATACCTGTTCATCGG
>CAKZJI010000197.1 GCA_936941515.1 uncultured Propionibacteriaceae bacterium | reverse complement strand
AACTTAGATCACTCGGCAGGTGGACCGACTTTCGCTCACCATCAACCATAATCCAAGTCATGACATCACCAGTCAGCGCAATGACGTTGTACTCGATGTCAACCCTTGTGGCACCAGTTTCGGGCAACCAACCACGAACAAGTTCCTGTAATTTCAAGCAAGCAGACCTGTCTCCAGATTCACACACAGTTGACATCAATTACCTCCGCTTTGTTTTGCAGGCAACACATTCTTGAATTCCTTCATTTTTGACTCGTCTGCAGCATTCGTCCATCTTGCCTCGAACTTTTCTGGGACCCGTTCAGTATTGGTTAACTTTGTGGGATCATTCGGCTCTGGATACTTGAACTCTAGCACGAGATTGTTGTAGTTCTCTGGTTTAGCTGCGACCTTTCGTTCGAGAAGCAGGTACGAGTTCGACTCCTTCCCATCACTCGTCTGGTTCACCTCCTCAAGCATCGCCACCGTATTTATCTCCTCTGGCGGCCCACCGAACTGGTGACCCACAATGTGTCCACCCTCATACCGCTGATCAATGTCAGCGGCGAGTTCACTACCGTACTTGTTCACCCTGGACTGGATGTAACCAGACCTCGACCGGAACGCATCACCGACCTTGTCAAGCCTGTCGACCTCCAAGCGCACCGTCCGCGCCCAGCCATCGGTCGTGTAGTGGAACCGCCCATCAACACCTCACGGTCAGCGGAAGAAGGGGATCCCTCCGAAACGGGTGACTCCGCCCCGATGTGCCCTGGCCCCCTGGACGATGCACACCACGAAGTGAGACACCATCAGTATGAGACCTAACACTGCCGGCAAGCCCCATGGAAACAGCGTCACACGCTCCCTCCACCCGGATACCACCTGCCCGATATAGAGCTGAGTCCCGATCAGCAACGCTTCCCCCAGGAGGAAGGTCAATCCCCAGCTGGCCGCCCGACGACCATTGCGCCTCCCGGGCTCCGCACGGCGACTGCCGCCACGCAGACCAGCGACCATCATTGCCACTGGCCCCAGCACCAAGTTCACGCCCGGCACTGCGACCAACACCAACAACCCAACGAACCAGGCACCAGCACCCGACGACCCACGTTCCACGTAGCCGGGAGACGCCGACCCACGCGCCGGGTCCAGACCCGCCCCCGCCTGAAGCGGCAGCCAACCACCAGACGACCCACCAGCCCCCACCGACACACCACCACTCACACTAGAACCCTCCTACTCACCTGCCGGGCCGTCTGAACCAGACGTCCCCTCAGCCTGGGCAGCCTCAGCCTTCTTCTTAGCCCACCGCTCACGGTCGCGCTGGCGACGGCGTGCCCGAGCTTCCCTCACCTTCTGATGAGCAGAAGCCTTGGTTGCCATCCACTCCGGAATCCACTCCGGATCCCGAGGAAAGTAGTCCAGCTCAAGAGCAGCATCTCCATCCATCACCGGCTCATCATCATCAATCACCGGCTCACGCATCCAG
>CAKZJI010000196.1 GCA_936941515.1 uncultured Propionibacteriaceae bacterium | reverse complement strand
TAGACATAGAAACCGGTTGCCGCTGCTATGGCGGCGACGGCGAGCAGCGCGAGGAACCAGCGGTTCGCCCTGATGGACACTGATTTGCGGAACTCGCAGGCCAGGACCCTGCTGAATCTCAGAGGCGGGATGGCTGAGCGGGGTCCGTCAGCGGTGGTGTCGCGGCGGCGGTCATGCGTCGTCCACCTCGGTGAGGGAGCCGTGGCTCGTGGTCAGGTTCTGGAAAGTGATCATGGTTTTATGTCACTGGAGTCGGCTGGGTTGCTGCCAGGGGTAAAGGTCTGTGGTTTCCTAGCCGAAAGATGTAGCAGCCAGAGATCTAGGGTTGTGAACTGAGAAGACCTACGGCCCAGTAGGTAGCAGATCTTGGCAGGCAGACCAGCCATGTATTGCTACTTACCGGACCGTAGGTCTTTGATTTCGGTGATGGTTGAGGTCAGCTGGCTTCGCGGCGCAGTGAGCGCCAGATGCCGATGACTGCGGGGACGCCGAGCCACAGTACCGCCGATGTTGCGACATGGGCCCAGTTGGTGGCTGTATTCGGGTCTGCGACCGCGGTCCCCAGGGCGGTATTCAGGTGGAACCACTGGCCCGCGTCCTTGAGCAGTAACAGCAACATGTTCGCGAGCCAGTCAAGCACCACCCATGCGACGACGACCGCTGGGGTATTCATGATGGCTATGCCCAGCAGGAACCCCGAAAGGGGGTATCCCACGTTCGCCAGCAGCACCCCGAGTACGTCCCAGGCCGTCGTCGACCAGCTGATGTCCACGTTCTGGCTTGGGGAGAGGAGGCCTGCGACAAGTGCCGCCAGGCCGAGGCACAATGCCCAGAAGGCCGCGATGTAGGTCAGAGCGACGATGAGCTGAGCTGACAGCACCCAGCCGCGGCGGGGCGTCAGCGTGTATGTCGTCATGATGCTGCGGTTGGTCCAGTCGGTGGTGACCATCAGGATCAGGAAAAGGCTGAGCAGAATTGTGGAGATATCGGCGATGCCCGGGAAGGAATCGGTGGTGGGATGTGCCAGCTGTATCCAGGTGAAGTGCTGTGTGGTATCGAAATCTTTCAGCAGAAGAGAGAGATAGAGAATGGCTGCTGTTGCTATGGTTCCGGCGATGGCCGTTGCGAGGGTCCAGCGGCTTGCTCTGGTCGATACCGACTTGCGGAACTCATAGGCCAGGACCCGGCTGAAGCTGATAGGAGCGATGGCTGAGCGAGACCCGGTGAGTAGGGGAGTTGTGGCAGCGGTCATGACAGGGCTCCTTCGCGGGAGGTGGATTCGGTGAGGTCGAGGAACAGCTCCTCAAGGTCGTCGGTGGTCTTCAGCAGCTCTTCCTGGGTGCCGGAGGCGACGATGCGTCCCTGGCCGATCATCACGATTTCGTCGGCGATCTGCTGGACCTCGTGTAGCAGGTGAGAGCTGAGAAGCACGGTGCCGCCGTGGTCGGCGAACTCCCGCAGCAGGCGTCGCATCCAGCGGATGCCGGCGGGGTCGAGTCCGTTGGCCGGCTCGTCGAGGATCAGGACCGACGGCGACCCGAGCAGCGCGTGCGCGATCCCCAGGCGCTGCCGCATGCCTAGGGAGTAGGCTTTGAGGCGGCGTTTGGATTCCTTCTCGGTGAGGCCGACCATGTGTAGGACCTCGTTGACTCTGGTTTTGGGTAGGCCGAGGACGGTGGCTCCTAGGGCGAGGGTTTCGTATCCGGTGCGGCCGGGGTGCTGGGCGGAGGCGTCGAGCATCGTGCCGACCTCGAAGGCCGGGTTCTTCAACGCGTGGTACGGCTTTCCGTTGATGGTGGCTGCGCCGCTCGTGGGCACGGCCAGGCCGACGAGGCAGCGCATGCTGGTGGACTTGCCCGCCCCGTTGGGGCCGAGGAAGCCACTGATGGTTCCGGGGGCGACGTCAAAGCTGATGCCGTCGACTGCGGTGAAAGTGCCGTAGCTCTTGGTCAGGTTCTGGAAGGTGATCATGGCTCCATGCCACTGGAGCCGGCCGGTTTGCCGCCAGGGGTGAAGGTATGCGGTTTCCTAGCCGAAAGATGCGTCCGCTTAGCCAAAGGAGCTGCCGGGACGCCGCCGGGGGCGGTCTAGGGTCGTGAACGTGCGGAAACTCAATCTCAGGGCGAACTGGCCCTATCTGGTGGCCGGGCTCTTCACGATTATGAACCTCTCCACCGCGGACGAGAACTTCCTGTTGGGCCGCTTGGGAGCCTGGGGAACGGTCCTTCACCTGGCTATTGGAGCAGCGGCATTGTTCGCGATGCGGCTGAGGCACCGGTACCCCCTGGCGCTCACCCTGGCGCTCAGCGCCTTGTCCGTTCCCTTCGTTGAGCTCCTCATATCCTGCACAGTCTGGGCCTATCTGCACCTGTGTAAGCGACGAAAGATCCGCCTGACGCTGCTCGGCGGGGTTGCGATGTACGTGGCCTTGCTCTCGCAGCCCGTGTATGCCGGCCCCGGACAGGGACGGGACCAGCCTGGAATCGCCGTCCCTGACGATGTGTACTCCAGCATTCGGGAATGGGCTCAGCTGTTCACAACTCTGACGCCCCTGGCCGCAGCACTTGTGGTGATGCTCATCGCGACGCTCGGCAGTTTCCTGGGGACCAGGCAGGAGGCGAAGATGGAGCGGATCGCGGCGCTGGAACGCGAACGTGAGCTGCTGGCCGACGCCGCGCGCGCCGAGGAGCGCGCCGAGCTGGCCCGGGAGATGCACGACGTGCTCGCCCACAAGATCTCCCTCATCGCCATGCACGCCGGGGCGCTGGCCTACCGCGACGACCTGGGCGCAGAGGAAACCCGGCCCGTCGTCGGCACCATCCAGCAGAGCGCGACCCAGGCCCTTGAGGAACTGCGCACCATCCTCGGACGGCTGCGCCAGATCGACGCCGAGGGCGCACCAGCGCGCCCGCAACCCACCTTGGCAGGGCTTGACGCCCTGCTCGCTGAGCATCGAGTGGCGGGACGCCAGATCGAAGCCGACGTCCGGATCGACGGCGAACCCCACGACGTGCTGAGCCGGCACGCCTACCGGATCGTTCAGGAGTGCCTGACCAACGCGGCCCGCCACGCGCCGGGGGCTGTGGTGCAGCTCGCCATCGCAGGATCGCCGGAGGATGGCCTGAGCATCCGGGCGGCCAACCAGCTCAGCCTCATCACGGTGGACTCCCCGGGCTCCGGACTGGGTTTGGTCGGCCTGGAGGAGCGGGCAGAGCTGCTGGGTGGCAGGATGAGCGCGGGGCCCAAGGGAGGCGATTTCGTGGTGGAGGTGTGGTTGCCGTGGTGAACCGGCGCGTGCTGGTGGTCGACGATGATGCCCTGGTCAGGGCCGGGCTCAAGCTGTTGCTCAGCAAAGCGGATTCCGGCATCGAGGTGGTGGGGGAGGGCACCGACGGCTCCGACGCCGTCGCGCTGGTCGCCGAGCACATCCCCGACGTGGTGCTGATGGACATCCGCATGCCGCAGGTCGACGGGATCACCGCCACCCGTGCGCTGATGGACGA
>CAKZJI010000195.1 GCA_936941515.1 uncultured Propionibacteriaceae bacterium | reverse complement strand
AATCCTCGCCAAAATCAACCGCAAACGTAAACTCACCTCAACGCCACGCCACTAGCCGCGAGGATAGGGAAACATCTGGTGGATTTCCCGTCGCACACAAGGCACCCATCAGGCATTCTACAGTTATCCAAACACTATGGCATCGCCAGCTACTCGAAAGTCCCAAGAATTCTACAAAAGGACTTGCCAAGCTTGCGACCCCCGGCTAGCATTCTTCCCCCTCAGGGGGGGCAACAGAGACCCCCCTGAGGGGGAAGGAGGAACCCCATGAAACACACTGTCAGCGCACTGAAGAAGGCCATCGTGTTGGCGGTCGCAGTCACTCTGACATCGGCTGGCGCAGCCTTCGCAGTGACCAAGAACGTCTCCGGGGCGCCTGGGACTACGAAACCAACATCGCTACCGGCGTGGGTTGGTCTAGCTTCTGGCATCCGTCAAGGAATCATGCAATCAGCATGACGATCGGAGCCAGCAACTATTTCAGCAGGCGCGCCGGATCTCGCCAGAAGGACCATGTCGAAAAATGGCACCCTCCGTTCACATCAGTAAACTATCACTATCGGTTCTGCTAAGCTGATTGGGGCGGGTGAGCCACAGATGGCCCACCCACCCTACTCTCCCATTTCACATATCCAAGAAAGAAAGCAGCTGTCTCCATGCTGAAATCCATCATCCGCATGACGGCTGTGGTGACCGTGATCATCACCGCAACGCTTTCCTATACTCAGTTGTCCTTTCTGGAGAAAGACTACCCCCTAGGAACACAGTATTCTGGAACGATTCTCTTCAGCGATTCTTCACTATCACGGGCCGAGATCCTTGAGGGAATGCGTCAGATCAGCAGGGCACAGGGGATCGAGATCTACCTAGGCACCCCAGGAAAATCTGATCCTTTCCACGGGCTGGATCTGTATTCTTTGGGAGATGACCAACCCAACCAGCCTGTTGACATCTCCTGGTTGAGTTTGCATCGACATGGGAAAGTTTATCCAGCCTCAGAACTGGGCGACACCAATCTTTCCGCCGTATATGCCGTCAAGGGTTCAGACGCTGGAGTTGCAGCTTTGACCAGGTGGGCCACACAGCAGGGGGCGACCACTATCGGCTGGGAGCCGGGCGGGCCCTTGGCACTGTTCGCATCCGGGCTGGTCTATGGGGGCGCAGGGATTCCGCTGGTGGCCTTGGTGGTGCTTGGCGTGACCGTGGTGTTGGCCTGGTATGTGGCCCGCGCTGAGTCACGTGCTGTCCGGCTCCTGGCGGGAACTTCAGCATTCCGCATCCAAGCCCAGGACATGGTGGGATGGCTGCGTATTGCGGTTCCCATGGCGGCGCTGGGCATGCTCGCCGTTGGTGCGGGTTTCACGCTCACCAAGGGAATCAACCAGGGCCTGGCCATGACCGGGATGGTAGGCGGCTACCTGCTGGCTTTGGGCGGCACAGTAACGGCCTTCGGTGTGGTTGCCTCGGTTCTCACGAGGCCATCGGTGGCCTCACTGGCCTTGCGCAGGCCCCCGGAGGCCAGGTTCGAGTTCCCCAGTCAGCTTCTCAAAGCCGTGGCCCTGGCCTTGGGACTCGCCGCCTTGCCTGCGATGCTGCTGCACATCAGTTCCTCGCTGCATCAAGCTGACATTCAGGGACGAGTGACTCCCCTGAGCGGCTATGTTTCTCAAACCATCGGGGGAGCAACGGTTGAGAAACTGGATGCCAGCATTGATGACCTTGATCGTTTCGTCGCCGCAGCAGACGCCACCGGCACCGTCGCCTACGCCGAGATCGTGAGCCGTGACGATCCTGCCCCAGAGCTCACGGCTGAGGGTTTCGACACTCTGGCGGTGATCAACACCCGCTACGCGCAACTCTTCGGCCTCAGCCAAGACAACGGCACTCTGACTCCCGTGGCGGATGAGACCGCCGAACAGCTGGTGACGTCCCTGGAAAAAACGGAAGTCGGGGGTCTGGGATCGGCTGTACGGCAGAAGGAGAAGACACTTGCAGCCAATGGGCTGAAGGCGTATCGGGTAGCGGGCGACGGTGGGATCGTGGCACCCACTGGAAACGGATTGGGTTTCATACAGGCCAGACAGCCGCTGCTGCTGATCTCAGAACGCATCAGCGCCACTCTTGACAACGACGCCCTGTACGCTGGTCTGAGCAATGGCTATCTGATGTTCGGTGACGTCTCGGTCATTGACGAAGCGGCACGGGAGTCGGCGGTGACATCACTGCTGCTGGATCGCAGCCGCGTCACAGATTCCGCCCTGCTATCTACGCAGTTCTCCTACCAAGTAGCAGGCTCCACCGGAGCCAGTATCGCAATCCTGCTGGCCGCCATCGCCGTCAGCGGCTGGCTGTCCGCCCAGGTGTATGCCGCGAACAACGCCAGATTCATCTACCCCATGCTGACCTACGGGCGGAATTGGTGGAGCGTGCTACGACATCGGATAGTGGCCGAGGTGGGGATCGTCACCGTCACCTTTGCGCTTGTCTCCGTGGTCTATCTGACCCTCAATGTGGCATGGTCACCCGTACTGCTCTTGGGCCTGACCTGCTATCTGGCCTATTCCGCCTTCTGCCACCAACACGCTGCCCTCGCCATGATCCAGCGCATCACCCACCGAGCCCATTGATGGAGAAAACCATGCAAATCACAGCACGCAACATCCACCTGCGCATCGGTTCCCGAACAATCCTGGACAAGATCTCTTTGGAGATTCCAAGCGGCTCAGCGTTCGCGCTCACCGGGCCCAGCGGATCCGGTAAAACCACGCTCCTCAACTGTCTCGGGCTGCTGCTACCGGTCACCGAAGGCGAGATACTCATCGACGGCAATAATATGTCGCAGCTGAAGGGCGAACGACGACGCCGGTTCTGGCGCGACAATGTGGCCTTCATCTTCCAGGACTATGGCCTGGTGCCCGATGAGAGCGTCGGTTTCAATGTGTGCATGGAGTCCTCACCCATCTTCCGCAAAACCAAGGCCTGGAGCACCACTGTCCACGATGCCCTCGCCACGGTGGGATTAGAAGGCCGCGAGAACGAGCAGGTGGCCAAGCTCAGCGGGGGTGAACGTCAACGGGTCAGCATCGCACGCGCCATCCACAAGCAAGCGCGGACCATCTTTGCCGATGAGCCCACAGCCTCACTGGACGCAGGCAACCGGCAGATCGTGCACGACCTCCTCCTGGCGGAGAAGGCCCGCGGCACCACCATTGTCATCTCCACCCACGACAATCAGCTATCCAGCGCCTGCGACGATGCCTTCCAGTTGGAGATGCCATAACTCCCCTCAGCACTGCCCAGGAGGCAGCCGACAAGGCTTTTGCCGACCACTGGGAGTTGCAGGGGACATCACACGCTAATCTTAGACCGACGGTCGGTCTAGGAGAGGAGTGAGGATGCCACGATCGGTTCTGCCAGCGAAGCAGCGACGCGAGATGATCATGGACGTCGCCTACGAGCTGTTCACCACGAAGGGCTACCAGAACACCACCATTGAGGACATC
>CAKZJI010000194.1 GCA_936941515.1 uncultured Propionibacteriaceae bacterium | reverse complement strand
GCCGCCTGAACCCGATTCCAGTCTCCTGCGAAGGGCTTGTATACCACATCGTTAAGGAAGGAAAACCCAAAGAGCTTCTCAAAGACCCAGTCCAGGGATCCCAAAATCACCCCGGCTTCCCAACGCAGGTTTTCCACCTCACTGAAGGATCCGGTCGGAGTGACGAGGTAAGACTGGACGTCCTGCTCCTCGGCGACGGTGGCGCTGGCTCCGCTCATCTCGCCGATCCGTTCAGAGATGCCACCGATGACCTCGTCGTCGATCATGTCTGCGGCTCGATAGGTTTCCTCGAACACTTGTTGAAAGAGATTCGGGTCGCCGGAGCGGTAGTACGGTCCGGCGTCGTCTTTAGCGGACCCAAGGGTCGGCAGGCTGTCTCGCGGGTCGGCATACGGCGGCAACGAAAGTCCGATCGTGGTCGCTACGGCCTGTAGGGTCTCGTAGGCCTGCTGCTCTGCATCGGCGTAGGAGTTGATCACTCCCCCGAGGTTCTCCGCGCTCTCTGTGTAGATCTGTTTGACTGCTTCCAGGACTTGCTTCCCGCCATCAACCAGCGCATCGTTAGCTGGCTTGAGTGCTTGCAGAATCAGCCCAAGGTCGCCGGCCTCAAGCGTCGCCCAGGTCGTCAGGTGGTCCTTCATTGCCGGCAAATGTGTGTTGGCCTGGCGATCCAACACCTGACGAGCCAAGTCCAGGTTCTCGAAGTCGATCTGCATCCGGGTCCTCCTTCGCTGGGCGGACAGAGCCGGACCTTCCCTACTCCGTAGAACGCGCCCTGATAGGACCACGTCAACGCCTTGCGGTCAGCTCGCTCTTGTGCTGCCAGCTCCGAAGGGCGCTGTTCATCTCAGGTCGAGGCCTGCCCGGCAAGGCATGAAGTCCCTCTGGCGGGAGCCCTCTCGGGCGGATTCCAGAGCCAAGCGCGCAACCACTCTGGCGCGAAGTATCATGAACAGGGAGCGCCGCCATGCCCAAGGAGTTGTTGATGAGCAGGTCCACGTACGACCAGGGAGAGGACTTCACGTATGACTAGGCCCGCACTGCCGCGTCGAGGAAAACGATGAGTGAAGACGCCACACCCACCGTAGGCAAGATCGCTGACCAGCAGGAGAGCGAGGCGGCTCCCCCGGTGGCTACAACGCGACCGCCCCAATCGACTCCGTCACGTCACGGCAGGAAGAACAGATACATAGGAACCAGCCCTTATTTCAACCGACTCCAGACCATCGCAAACCTCAATAACATCGGGCTCTTCGAGTGGCGGGACATCAATAGTATGCGCGCGAACCTGAAGAGGGCCCGAAAGCCCGTGACGCAGGTTCAGTCGCATCCTGGAATCTCCGGCGAGGCCAAGCGAGCTCTAGGCGATATGGGGACGCCGTCCCTACACCAGGATAAACTCGCCGATCTGGGGCACCTCATCAGTGACAGCAGCTACATCTATCGAGGCGTGGACGACACCATCGTCCACAACCACCCCGAAAACCCCACGTTCGACACCTCCCTCGCTACTGCCGGTACCCCAGGCGGCCACGACACGATGCAACGGAGACCGCATGGTTGATAAACAATTCAAGCTCTGGGGAATGATGGACTCGATCCCCACAGCCAGGATGGTCGTACGGGGCATCGGCGTTGAGGCGTTCCTTGACCTCTGCCGGTCAGAGTTGCGTCAACGCAAGCTCGGCCGCAAGTATCGCGATGCCACGGTGCAATGGACCGATATTCTCGCCCGGCAAGGCTCACCCTGGACTGTCTGGCATCTGCTCCGCGGAAATGGGGGCGACGGAAACCTTGCTAACTTCGTCGTCGACCTAGTGGCCGACGATCCGGGTGACCACATCCCTGGGCTGCGTGAGAACCTTGGGTTGCAGATAGTGATGCTCGCGGTCCGTGAACTCGAACCGGGAGTCCTCGACTTCGTGCTGTCCGTCGAGCAGCGGTACCAGGGGCAAAGTCAACGAACATTCGCCGCCCAGATCCTGGAGTACATAACGCAGGCCCTGACGGCCAAAGGCCTCCTCTTTGACCCGCCACATCCGGTGAACCCAAAGCACCTGGAAGACACGTGTCCGGCGAACCTCACAACCCGCATGCTGCTGTCCCGAGAGGCACGGACACACCCTGACGCCCCAAGGAAACGTGGCTTTCTGCCAAGGCTCGGTCGCCGGCAATAGGCTGCCCCGCATCTAGTATCTCGACTATCGACGAACAGGAGTGACCATGATCGACGTGAAGGTGGACGACGGCGTCCTGCCGACCCTCGCCAGCGGCCTGAGGCGCTCGGCTTCCGGCATCACCCAGACGTTAGACATTTACGACAGCGACATAAACACCATGAAGGACCGCTGGACCGGTGAGGCAGCCACCAGCGCCGTCGCGTCGCAACAGCGGTGGCGCTCGGACATGTCCGAGCGAGCCGACCAACTCAACAAGCTGGCTGATGCCATCGACGAGATCGACGGCATCTACCAGAAGGCTGAAGATCAAGCCGCAGCATTCTGGCCGTTCTGAGCTATCCGCGTCGGGGGCCACCGGACAGCATGGAGTGCTATGGGTTTTGTGGACACCGGCGATGAAATCAGCCGAATCAAGCGCATGGATGACGAGACTTCGAACACGATCGAAGTGGCTACGTCAGTCACCCTCACCGCCGACGCCGCTCCAACGCCTCATACATGCTGTCAATCAGCTCCTTGAAACGCTCCTCCACCTGACGACGGCGAACTTTCAGCGTCGGAGTGAGCAGCCCATTGTCCATGGTGAGGTCCTCGTCCATCAGCTCCGTGGCGCGAGGCTTCTCCTGGCTGGGCAGCATGTCGGTCAGCGCAGCCACGCGACGGCGCAGCTCTTCCGCCAACTCCGTCGACTTCAGCCAGTCCGCTACCTCACCCGGCCACTGCATCAGCTTTCCCAGCTCCTCGACGTGAGGCAGTGACGGCTTGACCAGCAGCGTCACGCACGGCCGGTTGTCACCCAGCAGAACAGCGTGCTCGAACAGGGGGTCGGCCAAGATCAGCCCCTCAATGGGCTGCGGCGCGACGTTCTTGCCACCGAGGGTGACGATGATGTCCTTGATGCGGTCGGTGATCACCAGGTAGCCGTCGACATCCACATACCCGGCATCGCCGGTGTGCAGCCAACCGTCGGAGTCGATGGCCTCGGCTGTGGCCTGCTCGTTGTTCCAATACCCCGCCATCACGTTGGGGCCGCGGAACAGGACCTCGCCGTGCTCACCGATGTGCAGCTGCCCCCCTCCCAGGACCCGCCCGGTCGTGCCGATCTTGAAGCCGCTCGGGGAGTTGAAGGTCACCAGTGGCGATGCTTCCGTCAGCCCATAGCCGGTGTAGATCGGCATGCCGACGGCTGAGAAGAACTCCTCGATCTCCTTGCGGATCGGAGCGCCACCACAGGCCAGAACTGTTTTCGACCCACCCAGCGCGACACGGATCGACGACAGGACGAGCCGGTCGGCTATGCCCAGCTGGGCACGCCAGAACCAGGAGGGCCGCCTGCCCTTGCGATAGGCGCGCTGATTCCGCGCACCGACCCGCAGCGCCCAACGGAAGATGGCACGCTTGGTCTTGGAGGCCGCCACCTTCGCGTGCGCCGTCGCAAACACCTTCTCGTAGAGCTTCGGCACCGACACCAGCAGCGTCGGCTTGGCCTGCACTAGGGCGTCGGCGACAGTGCGGGCGTCGGGAACATAGGTGTTCATGCACCCCTTCAGCAACACGATGGCGGTCCAGGCACGCTCCAATGCGTGGGACAGCGGCAGGAAGCACAGCGAATGCTCCTCGGGGCCGAAATGGAAGAGCTCCTCGACGGCCTCCTTCTGCGCGATAAGGGCGCTGTGTCGCAGCATCACGCCCTTGGGCTCCCCCGTGGTGCCGGAGGTGTAGATGATTGACGCCAGATCCTCTGCCACCGCCCCGGCCAGGCACCCCTCCAGGGCCGCCGCATCGGGGGTGGCGCGGAAGTCGTCGTAGGCGACGACATGCGACGGCATGCCGTCGTAGGGCTGCAGGATGACGATCCGCTCAAGTGCAGGGAGCTCGTCGGCGACCTGCAGGACCCGCTCGCACTCGCTCTGCCCGCCGACGAACAGGATGCGCATCCCGGAATCGGCTGCGATGTGCCGGATCTGCTGCGGCGTGGAGGTGGCGTAGAAGGGAACGGGGACGGCTCGGGCTGTGGCGGAACCGAAGTCGATCTCCGACCATTCGGGGCAGTTGCTCGCAAACAGGCCGACGCGGTCTCCGGGCTGGATCCCCCGGTTCAGCAGCCCCTGCGCCACCTCGTCGATGCGACGACCGAACTGCCGGTACGTCTGC
>CAKZJI010000193.1 GCA_936941515.1 uncultured Propionibacteriaceae bacterium | reverse complement strand
CTCGGCGCCGCCCTTGCCGCCGGAGATGATCGCGCCCGCATGCCCCATGCGCCGGCCCGGCGGGGCCGTGCGGCCGGCGATGAAGCCCACCGTCGGCTTCATGCGCCCGCGCCTGGCCTCGTCCTTCAGGAAGGAAGCCGCCTCCTCCTCCGCCGAGCCGCCGATCTCGCCGATCATCACGATCGCCTCCGTCTGCGGGTCGGCCAGGAACAGCTCCAGCACGTCGATGAACTCCGTGCCCTTGACCGGATCGCCGCCGATGCCGACCGCCGTCGTCTGGCCCAAGCCTTCACGGGTCGTCTGGAACACCGCCTCGTAGGTCAGCGTGCCCGAGCGCGACACAATGCCGATCTTGCCTGGCATGTGGATGTGAGCAGGCATGATACCGATCTTGCAGCCCTCCGGGTTGATCACACCAGGGCAGTTGGGACCAATCAGACGCGACTTGCTCTGCTGCTTCAGCACGTTGGCCACGCGGATCTCGTCCTTCTGCGGGATGCCCTCGGTGATAGCCACGATCAGAGGCACTTCAGCCTCTACGGCCTCAATAATGGCATCGGCAGCACCAGCAGGGGGGACGTAGATCACCGATGCATCAGGCTTGGTCTTGTCGACAGCCTCCTTCACCGAACCAAACACAGGCAGACCGAGGTGCTCCTGGCCAGCACGGAGCTGGCCGATGCGCTGCCGACGGATGCGGCTGTCTGGGTTCGCAAGCCGATCGACTGACCGGGCGCGATGGATTACTCCATGCCCCGGTTCGTCGACCGGCCCGAGGCCGTGTTCTGCGGCGAGGCGGCTGGGATGCCGCCGGAGCTCAGCGGTAGGTGAGCGCCAGCAGGTCGCGTCTTCTGACGCGACCGTGATGAACCGCTCCCGAGCTCTCCGCAGTGAAGATCCTGCCGCCCTCCTGCGCCTGCTGGTGACGCCGGAGGCGCTCAGTCAGACGCTCAATCTGGGTGTTCAGGCTCTCGATCTCCGCCTCAAGCATCAGTATCCGGCGGATCCCCTCCAGGTTGATTCCCTCGTTCTGGCTCAAATGCTGAATGTGCCTCAGCTTCGCCACATCGCGCAGCGAATAGCGTCGGCCCCGGCCCCGGGAGCGCTTCGGCACCACCAGCCCTAGGCGGTCATAGCCGCGAAGGGTCTGGGGATGCATGTCAGCAAGCTGGGCTGCCACCGAGACCGGAAACACGGGAACATCTGGATCGAAGGCCTGAGGTAGGTTCGTCGTCATCCTCAGCCTCCGAACAGCCCTGCCCGCGGATCCTCCTGACCGGATTTGTCGGCGTACTCCTTGAGCGCCTCCCGCGCCGCATCGGACAGCTGCTCAGGTACCTGCACCTTGATGGTCACCAGCAGATCCCCCATGGTGCCGTCCTTCTTGCGGACGCCACGCCCACGCACCCGCATCGTCCGGCCGTTCGGAGTGTTCGGCGGTATGCGCAGCTTGACCTTGACTCCCTGCAGCGTCGGGATCTGGATCTCCGCGCCCAGAGAGGCCTCCGCGAACGTGACGGGAACCTCCAGGGTGAGGTTGTGTCCCTGTTGGCCGAAAAGCTTGTGGGGCGAGACATGGACGGTGACGTACAGGTCACCGGCAGCCCCGCCGTTCTCGCCGGCCACCCCCTTGCCCTTGATCCGGATCCGCTGGCCGTCGTGAACTCCCGCAGGGATGCGGACGTTGACGGTGTTGGTGGACTTTCCGCGCCCGCTGCCGTCGCAGACCGGGCAGGGCTCCTCCACCAGGAGTCCCCGTCCGAGGCAGTCCGTGCAGGGTTCGCTCATCGAGAACACTCCGCCTGCGGTGGAGCTGCGCATCCCGGAGCCCTCGCAGGCGGGGCACACCTTCGGCAGGGTACCGGCCTTCGCTCCGGTGCCGCGGCAAGCAGTACACGGCTGATCCGAGACCATCCGCATGGCGACGGTGGTTCCCTCAACCGCCTGTTCGAACGTCAGGTTGACGTCACCCTCAATGTCGGCACCTCGTCGCGGCCCTTGCCGGGAGGAACGGCGCGATGCCGAGGCACTGCCGCCGAACAGGTTTCCAAACAGGTCGCCAAAGCCGCCTTGGGCGCCGTCGGCGTTACGGAACAGGTCCTCAAACCCGGGGGTGCCGCCTCCGCCTCCGGGGCGGCCGAAGGGCATCCCAGAACCGAACAGGCGACGCGCCTCGTCATACTCCTTGCGCTTCTCCGGGTCGGAGAGCACCGTGTTGGCCTCGGCGGCCTCCTTGAAACGGGTCTCCGCGGCTTTGTCCCCAGGATTCTGATCAGGATGATTGTCCCGGGCGATCTTCCGGAAAGCCTTCTTGATCTCCTCAGCGCTGGCCTTCTTTCCCACGCCAAGAACCTTGTAGTAGTCCTTTTCTATCCAGTCCTTTGTGCTCACTCATCGCCTCTCATGTGCGGGGTTTCCGGGGGTCGCCAGTTCTGCCATCCCCCGAGTCAGGGATCACCCCTGCGGATTGGCGACGGCGACTCGGGCCGGCCGGATCACACGCTCACGCAGCAGATAGCCCGGCTGCATGACCTGCGAGACCGTGGTGACAGTGACGGCGACGCCCTCCAACGGAACCTCCATGAGAGCCTCATGGCGGTTCGGGTCGAAGGAGTCCCCGACGGCGCCGAAACGGACCAGGCCATGTTTGGCCGCGATCTTCTCCAGCTCATCTGCCATCAGCCTGAACCCTTCGGACAGGTCCTCATGGGACTTGGCCAGCTCAATCGAGTCCAGCACCGGCATCAGGTCGGTCAGCACAGCCTCAATTCCGGCCTGCCGGGACAGTGCCCGGTCCCGGTCGACGCGCTTCTTGTAGTTCACGTACTCCGCCTGGAGGCGCTGCAGGTCCGAGGTGCGTTCCTCGGCAACGGCCTTCCAGTCGGTTTCCCTGGGTTCCTCAGTGGCGGCGGGCTCGCCATCGGCGAGGGCCGAGGCGGCTGCGTCCACAACCGCCTCGGCCTCTGCCACTACCTCTTCCGGGTCGGAGTTGGAGTCTTCACTCACTTGGTTTCCTCATCGTCCACGATCTCAGCGTCAACGACGTCATCGCCCTGGGCCTCACCCTCAGGCTGAGCCGTATCAGCGGAGGCCTGCTCCGACTGGGCCTTGGCCTGAGCTGCGGCGTACATGGCCTGACCCATGGCGGCAGCCTTGGTGTTGAGGTCTTCGATGGCGGTCTTGACCGCATCGTTGTCCTCACCCTTCAGGGCCTCCTTGAGCTTGTCCACAGCCTCGACAACCGGAGCTTTGACGTCGTCACCGATGGTATCGGCATTCTCATTCAGAAGCTTCTCGGTGCGGAACACCAGGGCGTCGCCCTCGTTGCGCATCTCGACGGTCTCGCGACGCTTACGGTCCTCCTCCGCGTGGTTCTCAGCCTCCTTGACCATGCGGTCGATGTCCTCCTTGGCCAGCGCGGAGCCGCCCGTGACGGTCATGGACTGCTCCTTGCCAGTGGCCAGATCCTTCGCGCCGACGTGCACGATGCCGTTGGCATCAATGTCGAAGGTGACCTCGATCTGCGGGACCGAGCGCGGCGCCGGCAGCAGACCGGTCAGCTCGAAGTTGCCGAGGGACTTGTTGTCGCGGGCGAACTCACGCTCACCCTGGTAGACCTGGATCATCACTGCAGGCTGGTTGTCCTCAGCGGTGGTGAAGACCTCGGAGCGCTTGGTCGGGATGACGGTGTTGCGCTCAATGATCTTGGTCATCACGCCACCCTTGGTCTCAATGCCGAGGCTCAGCGGGGTGACGTCCAGCAGCAGCACATCCTTGACCTCGCCCTTCAGCACACCGGCCTGCAGGGAGGCGCCAAGGGCCACGACTTCGTCGGGGTTGACGCCCTTGTTGGGCTCACGCCCGGTCAGCTCCTTGACGAGTTCGGTGACGGCGGGCATCCGGGTGGAGCCGCCGACGAGCAGCACGGTGTCGATCTTGTCGACGGAGGTCTTCGCATCGGCGATCACGGCCTCGAACGGTGGGATGCAGCGGTCCAGCAGCGGCTGGGTCATGCGCTGGAACTCGGCGCGGGTCAGCTTCTCATCCAGATGCAGCGGGCCCTCGGCAGAGGCGGTGATGTAGGGCAGGTTGATGGAGGTCTCGGTGGCGGAGCTCAGTTCGATCTTCGCGCGCTCGGCGGCCTCCTGCAGGCGCTGGCGGGCCATCTTGTCCTTGGACAGGTCCACGCCGTACTTGTTCTTGAACTGCGAGACCAGCCAGTCGACGACGACGGCATCCCAGTCGTCACCGCCGAGGCGGTTGTCGCCCTTGGTGGCCTTGACCTCGAACACGCCGTCGGCGATGTCGAGCAGGGAGACGTCGAAGGTGCCGC
>CAKZJI010000192.1 GCA_936941515.1 uncultured Propionibacteriaceae bacterium | reverse complement strand
GGCCAAGGCCATGGCGACGACCATGATCGTCACCCCGTCGGACGCCCGGGCCTTCTTCGAGGCCAGTTTCAGCGCCGTGCCGGCGGCCACCGCCGATGGGCGGCCCGGCGGCGAAGCCCGCGCTCGCGATCCCGCCCCAGACCCCCAGCGCGCGGGCCCGCTCCGCCGGGCCGGGGTAGAGCTCGCCGATCATCGCCAGCGAGCTGGGCAGGATCATCGCCGCCGCGACCCCCTGGACGATGCGCGCCCCGATCAGGACGGCCCAGCCCGGTGCGAGCGCGCACGCCGCGGTCGCCAGCGCGAACAGCGCGAAGCCGAGGGTGCAGACCCGCCGCCGCCCGAACCGGTCGGCAGTCGGTCCGGCGATGAGCATCAGGGCGGCGAACGGGATCGCGTACCCGTCGACCGCCCACTGCGCGAGCCCGAGCCCGCCGCCCAGGTCGCGGGACATGGACCCCAGGACGACGTTGACGACGGTGGCGTCGAACTGGATCAGCCCGAACGCGACCGACAGGGCGAGGAGGGCGACGGTGCGCCGCCGGGCGGGATGCATGTCCCCAGCCTGGTGCCGAAACGGTTCGGCCCCCGCCGAACTGTTCCGCCGGACGATTCCCTCCGGAGACGACGAAAGCCCCGGCCGGGGCCGGGGCTTTCGTGCTGGAGCGGGCGACGGGAATCGAACCCGCGTAGCTAGTTTGGAAGACTAGGGCTCTACCATTGAGCTACATCCGCGAAGCGTGCGTGAGTCTAGCAGCTTCTCGGCTGAACACCCAGTCAGCTACGCCATCCGGTGGTTTGGAGGCAGCCGGCCCTGATACCCAGGACATGCGGCGGACACTGCAAGGTTGGATGGCCTCAACGCCCTTGGTTAGACTTGCGGGCGACCATCTCAAGTTCAGGAGACCATTCGTGCCCAGCACCGTAGAGAAGCTGAGCCCCACGCGGGTCAAGCTCACCGTCGAGATCCCCTTCGCAGATCTCAAGCCGCACCTCGACAAGGCCTACAAGGAGATCGCTGAGCAGGTCAGCATCCCCGGATTCCGCAAGGGCAAGGTGCCTGCTGCCGTCATTGATCAGCGTTTCGGGCGCGGAGTGGTTTTGCAGGAGGCCATCAACGAGGCGCTTCCCCTGGCCTACGACGCGGCGGTGCGGGAGGCTGCTGTTGTACCGCTGGCCCAGCCTGAGATCGATGTCACCAAGTTGGAGGACCGGGAGCTCGTGGAGTTCACCGCGGAGGTGGACATCCGTCCCGACTTCGAACTGCCCGACTTCTCGACCATTGAGGCCACCGTCGACGCGATCCCCGAGCTCGATGATCAGGTTGAGGAGCGCATTATCCTGCTGCGCAAGCGGTTTGCAACCATCACCGAGCTTGACCGCGGAGCGGAGGAGGGCGACGTGCTGACCGTCGACCTGACAGCCTCCCAGAACGGAGAGGAGCTGCCGGACGCCTCCGCAGACGGCCTGACGCTGACCGTCGGCGAGGACGCCGGCATGCTGGAGGGCTTGGATGATGCGGTTCGCGGCCTGAAAGCCGGAGAGTCCGCCACCTTTACGTCCAAGCTGCTTGGCGGCGAGTACCGGGGCCAGGAGGCCGAGATCACGGTCACCGTCACCCAGGTTGCCCAGGAGGAGCTGCCCGAGGTTGACGACGAGTTCGCCCAGATGATCTCCGAGTTCGACACCGTCGAGGAGATGCGCGCCGACCTGACCAAGGCCGTCGAGGCCCAGGCCAAGGCCGAGCAGCTCGCAGCGGCTCGCGACAAGGTGTTGGAGGGCGCTCTGGCGAAGGTCGACTTCGACCTGCCGGAGGCCGTGCATGCGCGTGAGCTTGAGGCGCGACGCAACCAGGTCGCTGAGCAGCTTTCCCGCGCTGGCCTGACCGTCGAGGCCTACCTGGAGCAGGCCGAGGACGAGGACGCCGAGGATGCCGAGGCCTTCTGGGCGCAGGTCGACGAACGCTCCACCCAGGCGCTGCGCGCACAGCTGCTGCTGGACAAGTACGTTGACGACAACGAGATTCCCGTGGCCCAGGAGGAGCTGACGGAGCTGATCTTCCGCAGGGCGGCAGAGCAGCGCACCACTCCCCAGGAGGTTGTGAACCACATGATGGAGCACAACCACATGCCGGAGTGGATGCAGGAGATCCGCCGTGGCAAGGCGTTGGCTGCCATCTGCGAGGCCGCGAAGATCGTCGACGAGAACGGCGACGTTGTCGAGATGAAGGCTCAGCAGGAACAGGAAGAGAAGAACGACGAGGAAGCAGAAGAAGCTGCTGTCGAGGCCGACGCCGAAGAGGCCGAAAAGGCTGAGTGAACCGTGGAGGACGGTGATCGGACCAGGGCGGGCAGGCTGCCCCTCATAGCCACCGCAGCCCTAGTGCTTGGTGCGTTGTCGCTGACGCTGGGGCTGTTCAAGCAGCTCAGCTCGATCATCGGCCCCACCTTCCTGGCGGTCAACTTGCTCATCACCGCCTACCCGCTGTACCGATGGCTGGAGCGGCGACGTGTGCCGAGAGTGCTCTCCGCGTTGTGCACCGGGCTGGTGCTCTTCCTGACTCTGGTGATCGGAATGGGCGCCCTCGTGTGGTCGGGGGCATCCATGGTGGCCTCCCTGACCGATTACGGGCCCCAGTTCACGGTGCTCTATCGGCAGGGGATCGACTTGCTGGCCAACCTTGGGTTCGCCGAATCCTTCCTGCAGGAGCAGCTGAAGT
>CAKZJI010000191.1 GCA_936941515.1 uncultured Propionibacteriaceae bacterium | reverse complement strand
AACGCGCCCCCGACATTGTCACCCTGGATGCCGGGGGCAACGATGTGGTGCTGCCCGGCAATAACCTTGAATCCTTCGAGAAGCACTTCGCCGATATCGTCGCGGTCCTGCCCCGGGGATCCTTTGTCGCGGATGTGCCGTGGTTCACGCTGCCGGGGTTGGCGCGGCGCTCGGAGAAGTTCACGCAGGCTGCTGCACCCCTGATCGGGGTGTATGGACACCATCAGGTGCCCGTCCACGCAGCTGCCAGGGCGCTCGGGCCGCTGCGCTACCACCAGGCGACGGCGGGCGACTGGTTCCATCCCAACGATGCCGGGCACAGGGCGTGGGCGGACCTCTTCTGGGAGGCTATGGAGGATTCCGGGAGGATGGGTTTCCTGCGGAGCCAGTCCCTCGGGTAGAGTTTCCCGCTGACTGACCCACCCGGGCAGTCATGCCCTCCTGCCGCGGGACCGACCCGTGGCCGCCAGTCCGAAGGAGGTTGGGCAGTACCCATGCGCAAGTACGAGATCATGGTCCTCGTCGATTCCGATGTCGATGAGCGTCAGGTTCCTGGCCTGATCGACAAGCACCTTGAGGTCATCACCAACGGCGGCGGTGCCGTCGACAATGTTGACCACTGGGGACGTCGCAAGCTCGCCTACGACATCAACAAGAAGCCGGAGGCCAGCTACACCGTCATCCAGGTCACCTGCGAACCCTCAGTGGTGCAGGAGATGGACCGCCTCATGACCATCGACGAGAAGATCGTCCGCACCAAGGTGCTTCGTCTCGAGAAGTGAGCTTTCAACACGAGGGCCGACTCCCGGCGTCGCTGATGTAAACGTCAGGCCCGATGCCCATAGTGTTGAACAGCACCGACAAGTCCGATCCCGGAGGAGAACATGGCAGGCGAAACACAGATCACGCTGGTGGGCAATCTCACTGGAGACCCCGACCTTCGCTTCACCCCCAGTGGGGCAGCGGTGGCCAGCTTCACCGTCGCCTCGACGCCCCGCACCTTCGACCGTCAGTCGGGGGAGTGGCGCGACGGCGAGGCCATGTTCATCAACTGCTCCGTGTGGCGCCAGTACGCCGAGCATGTCGCAGAGTCCCTGTCCAAGGGAATGCGCGTGATCGTGCAGGGCCGGCTGAAGTCCCGTTCCTACGAGACTCAGCAGGGCGAGCGCCGCACCGTGTTCGAGGTTGATGTCGACGAGGTCGGTCCCTCCCTGCGATATGCCACAGCCAAGGTCACCCGCACCACGGGTGGGGGCCAGGGCGGCGGCGGATGGCAAGGCAACCAGAACCAGGGTGGCGGCCAGGGCTATGGCAACCAGGCCCCGCAGGCGCAGCAGGCCCCCCAGGGCAACGACCCTTGGGGAAGCCAGGGCGGCCAGGGCGGTTATGGCGGCGGGAACCGGGGCGGTAACGACCCGTGGAACCAAGCCGCTGCCGAGGAGCCCCCGTTCTGATCCACTTGGCACAACCGGCCCACAGGGTCGGCTGGCACATTCCGTCGTGAACCGACGGGCTTCCCATTGGGCTGGAGACAGCCCGCAACATTAGGAGAGCACCACAATGGCCGGTCCACAGCGCAAGTCTGTGAACAAGAAAAAGATCATGCCGGTGAAGACCACTCGCGTGGCCAACATCGACTACAAGGACATCGCGACGCTGAAGAAGTTCATCTCCGAGCGTGGCAAGATCCGCGCCCGTCGAGTGACCGGGCTGTCCGTCCAGGACCAGCGCAAGATCGCGCTGGCCGTCAAGAACGCGCGTGAGGTGGCTCTGCTGCCCTACGCCTCAACCGCACGCTGATCGGGGGAACACTGATGAAGCTCATTCTGACCAGCACCGTTGACAAACTCGGCATCGCCGGTGACATCGTCGAGGTCCGCAACGGCTACGGCCGCAACTATCTCGTCCCGCAGGGCAAGGCCATCGTGTGGTCCCGTGGCGCCGAGAAGCAGATCGAGGGCATCAAGCGTGCCCGCGATGCCCGTGAGATCCGCGGTATCGAGCATGCCCAGGAGATCCGCGAGCAGATTGAGGGACTCACCGTCCAGGTGGGAGCTCGCGTCGCCGAGTCCGGCTCGCTGTTCGGCGCCATCACCCCAGCGGAGGTGGCGAAGGCCATCAAGAAGGCCGGTGGCCCTGCCGTTGACAAGCGGTCCATCACCTTCTCCAAGCCGGTGAAGCGTGTCGGCAACCACACCGCAGCCATCAAGCTGCATGCCGCGGTCAACGCGCACCTCACCTTCGAGGTCGTCCCCGCCTGATCGGCACACCCGCCAGGCATTTACCGCCCCCGGGGAAGGTGCTTCACCGTATGCACCTCTCGCCCGGGGCGGTCCTGCGGCCTCATCGTTGCCATCTCGTGGTAAGGCCCCAGAGGGTGAGCCCGAATCACGACCAAGACGCCGACAGCGACTGTCTGTGCCATCATCCAAGCCTTCTCCACTCTGTCATGTGCTCCTGCTGGGTGACCAGCTGCTGCCCAGCTCATGCTCCAGCATTGCGTGTCGTGATTTTGCCGGGTGTTGTTTGTTGCTGGATGCAGCGTCTCGCTCCACAGGGTCTCTAGTGCGGTTTCGTTCGGCTGCCTTGGCGCAGCATCCGCTTTCATTTCACGCCTTGGAGTGCCCGGCGTTTCGTGGACAGTGGCGAAAAACCTGAGTCTATTCGAACATGTGAGGTAAAATCTGTATCATGCCGGCTTCGAAATTCAGTAAAG
>CAKZJI010000190.1 GCA_936941515.1 uncultured Propionibacteriaceae bacterium | reverse complement strand
GGAGGGCAGACGGGCCTCGTCGACGGACGCCAGATGCTGCGGGCCGTCCCCGAACGCATCGCGCAGCGGGCGGCGGAGCATGGTTGGCGGCTCACCCGACGGTACAGCGACGAGCTGATTGGCCTCCCGTGGCAGGAGGCGTTCGGCACGGAGGATCCCGCAGAGGCTGCGAGGCGCGCGAGAGAGACGGGCGCGACGGCGCAGTGGCGTGACGACACCTTGGTGACGGAGCGGGTCCTCCCGGCAGTCTGGGGCGAGGATCCAGCCTGGGTCAATCTCATGGCATTCGCGAGCGAATGGACGCTGGAACCCGAGGTTCATCAGTTCTTGGTGGAGACGGTGGGGCGATCCGGCCTGCCGATGGCCACTGCCTACGGCGACGGATCCCCCTTGCCGCCGGGCGATGTGAAGGCCCTGGATGACGCCTATCGTTCGATCGAGATAGATATCGACTGGCGCGCTGGGGATCTGCTGCTGATCGACAACCTCCGGACCGCCCACTCGCGTCTGGCGTACACAGGCACTCGGGAGATGGTCGTGATGCACGGCCGGTGGCGCGCCTCCTGAGTCGCCTCAGTACACGCTTCGGGGCGCGATGTCCGCCGGGAGGGTCCGGATGATTCGCACCTGTTCGCCGAGGGGCTGGGCTTGGTTCACCACCCGAGTCAGCCGTTCGGCGTGCCCGGGCTGCTCGGGGTCGAGGAGAATGCCGAGCATCGTCCCGCTGTGGCAGGTCACCAGTCCGAGGGCTTCGTTGCACAGGCAGACGTCTTGGAGCGCGGCGAAGTGGCGCCGCGGGAGCAGCCTCTGATTCAGTTCTGCGCTGCGAGTGGCGACGGCTCCGATGGTCCGCAGGTCTAGCGCGGTGACGGCCCGGGTCAGAGTGTCCAGCAGCTCGGCGTACTCGGCGCGCTGCTGTGCGCTGAACGCGACCGGGCGTCGGTTGTAGGTGACCGTGTCCAAGTGCCCGCCCTCATCCAGGGCGACCACGACCAAGTTCGGTAAGTGGCCGAGGTGTGTCAACAGCTGGCCCGTACGGTGCCGGTAGGCGACGACACCCGAGTGCTGGACGCCGTCGGTGGGCTCGATCTGGGCCATCAGCTCGCCCAGCCGGTCTCCCGGCAGCTCGGCACCCCACGCTGCAGTGACAGCGCGGGCCGTAGCGACCATGTCGGCGGAGGAGCTCGCAAGACCCTTGCCCACGGGTATGGTGCCCCCAAAGTGGAGGTGCCCTCCCGGAGGGGCATCGAGGTCACGCAGGATCAGGTTCGCCAGCGCAGCCGACTTCGTGCGCATCCCTGGGCCAGCTCGGACCTCGCTGAGAGCAGGACAGGAACTGAAGCGCGCCAAGCTCCAGTACGCCACCGGCAGGGTGACGAGAAAGCGAGTGTCGTCACTGTCGGCGCCGGGAAGGGCCCCTTGGAGCAGTTCCCCGAAGGTCCCGTTGGCGGTGGCGCTGCCCGTCGGAGCATGAAGGCTGCTGTCGCACTCCGCGTGGCCGGGAATGGGGTCATTGGCGAGAATGGACGAGGCCATCGTCAGCCTTGGACCACCGCGGTGCCACGGAGGGCTGCGATCCTGCGGACCAACAGCTCCGGCCGCGACCGCAGGATCTCTGAGGCGGAACCGGAGAACTCCTCGCACACCACGTCCGCGGCTATCGCGTCCCAGCCGCCGACAGAGGACCCGGGCACGCCTTCCCGATCCGCCGGGCTCAGCAACACCGACAGGGCGCAGCCAATTCGGTGCCCGGCGGGGTCAGCAGCGACTCGGGCGAGATAGCGGTGCGACGCGGCCAAGTCGTGGCGGTAGGCGGCGGCGACAACCTGTCGCCGCTGGAGATCCATTCCCGACACCTCGACGTAGTCTGCGGTGCTCTGCAGAATCGAGATGACGTCCGCGTCACTGAGCGCCTCGGCGGCGACAGCCGCTGCCTCATGACTCGACGGGTCACTGATGGTGGCATCGATCAGGTGAACAGCGATGGGCGGGGTGGCGATCTGGGACAGTTCGAGCGCGATCGCGATCGCCATGGCGGCACCGCTGCCCTGACCCCACAGGTGCACCTCATCGTGTCCCATCCTGGCGACATCGCCCGCGATGAGGTCAACCGTCCGTTCCAGATCCATCAAAGGCTCCTCGGGGCGGGAAACGTCATGGCCCCTCGGTTCCAGAGCGAGTAGATCGATCCCCGCATCGTGAGCGGCCGATGCCGTCAGGCGGAAGTTCAGCGCGTTGCCAGCTGCCGACGGCAAGCAGACCATCAGGGGAGCTGCGGTGCCTGTCGGTCGCTCGAAGCTCTGCAGCAAGCGGTGGGAGCCCGAGGGCTGGGCGCCGGAGTCGATCAGCGCAGCCTGGTTGCACAGCACGGGTGTCGCCGCGATGTCGCGCAGCGACAGTTTCTTGTTCAGCCGCATCACCAGCTGAACCGCAGCCAAGGAGGTTCCTCCCGCTTGGAAGAAGTCGTCCCGTCGCCCGATGTGCTGCACAGGGACACCCAGAGCCTCGGCCCAGGCGGCGGCGAGCAGTTCCTCGGTCGGGGTGCTAGGCGACTCGAAGGGCACCGCCTCCGATTGCAGCTCGCCCGCCAGCTTCCGGAGGGCCGGCTTGTCCACCTTGCCGTTCTCGTTCAACGGCAGGGCATCGAGCTGGTGAATGAACGGTGGGACCATGTACTCCGGGAGGCTCCCCGCGAGGAGTTCATGCACGTCCCTGGGTGCCACCGGAGACGGGCCGGTGTAGAAGGCGGTCAAGCGAGCATTCGCGCCCGCCCCGCTCACGAGAACAGCGGCCGAGTCGACGCCGGGAACGCGCAACAGGGCCGATTGGATCTCACCGATCTCGACGCGCAGGCCCCGCAGCTTGATCTGCTCGTCGCGGCGCCCGAGGAACTCGATCCCGCCTTCGGGGAGCCAGCGACCGTAGTCCCCGGAGCGGTAGAGCCGTTCCGAGGCGACGTAGGGATCCTGGACGAAGGCATCTGCCGTGCGTTCCGGATCATTGAGATAACCGAGCCCTACACAGATCCCGGCGAACACGATTTCGCCACGCGCACCGGTCGGGACGAGCCGGAGATCGTCATCGACGATGTAGACACGCACGTTGCGCAGCGCCCGCCCGACATTGACGATCGGCAGGTTTCGCGCAGGCAGGCGTGTGAGCACGTTGTGCATCGTGTCATCCGAAACCTCGGTGGCGCCGTACGCGTTGACCAGATCAACCTGATCCGAGATCGCGAACCAACGCCTCACCAGTTCCACCTTCAGTGCCTCGCCAGTCACGGACAGCGTCCGGAGCGACTCGGGCAGCGGCACACCGGATTCCAGTCGGGACAGCAGCACGTCCAAGTAGGATGGCACGATCTGTGCGACGGTCACGCCCCGCTTCCGAAGCAGTTGCAGGAAGGCGTCCGGGTCGAGCTGATCGGCCGTGTCCACGACCATCACCTGGCCTCCGACGACCAGCGGCGCTAGGACCTGCCACAGGGAGATGTCGAAGCAGGACGATGCCGTCTGGGCGACGATGTCTGCATCGGTAATGCGATGGTCATCGATCTTCGTCCACAGGTGATTCATGAGGCCGCCGTGCGCGCATACCGCGCCCTTGGGCTGCCCCGTGGAGCCAGATGTGAAGTAGACGTACGCGGGGTCTTTGGCCTCCGGCCGGGGAAGTGGGATCGTTTGGGCGAGATCGGCCGACAGCTCATCGACGGACCAGGAGTGGCCGTCCCAGGCTCCCTCCGCGCAGATTTCGGCCATGAGCTGACCCCCCGCCTCGTCGTGGACTGCTAGACGGCAGCCCGCCCGATCGAACTGGCCGGAGATTCGTGAAGCAGGGAAGTCGGGTCGAGCCGGGAGATAGATTCCGCCGGCCCGCAGGACTCCCAACAGGAGCACGATCCAGTCAGCATGGCGTCCTGTGACGACTCCGACCGGTTCGCCGGGGTTCAGCCCAGCGGCGAGAAGATGCTTCGCGACGTTGCCAGACAGGCGGTCGAGGTCCGCGTAGGTCAGGAGAACGTCGTGGTACTGCACGGCCGGACGGTCGGGCTGCTCCAGCATGCGGTGCCGGATGTGGTCCAGAGCAAGGTCGGGGCCGTTGGAGACCTGGGGGCCGGCGTTGCCCCAGATTAAGTACTGCCGCTCGGCTGCATCGATGGTGCGCGTGAGGTCGGCCGGGGCCGCGATTCCGTCGCAGACCATCACGCGGAGCATCTCCGTCAGATGTCCCAGAAAGCGCTCGGCCGCAGGCGGAGCGACCACCTCGGTTCGGACCGTGGCCCGCAGGACGATCCCGGTCGGGCTGTTCAGGACATCGACCCGTAGATCGGCGTCCGGAGCACTGTCGGGTGAGAAGGCAAGCAGGGTTGTGACGACGCTGGGGTCCGTCAGCGGCTCCCGAGTCACCGCAGACAGGAGGTCGAGCCACGTCTCGGGAACCGACGCCAACTCGATCTGAGTGGCGTCGCCATCGGCCACCGCGCTGATTGCACCCGTCTCGCCAGTGCAGCGGATCAGGGTGCTGAGCCAGGCCGCTTCCCAGAGACGCTCCATCGCCATGCCGCATGTGAGCGCCATGTCTCTGGCCCGATCGGCGAGGGCCTCGTCCACATGTCGCTCCACCCGGGCGACGGATGCGGGCGCGTCAGGCCGGGCCCATGGCGGGATCGGAGTGTGGTGGCGAGTCGTCCCTAGCGTGTCCTGCATGGATTTCCTCTCGATGCGGTGGTGCGGCTGCTGATCAAACATCACCACGAAGCAGGCGAGGGGGACGCTCAGATGTGTGCTCCGCCCCCACGCGACCCGCGGTTAGGGTCGCATCGATACTGCGGCTCGGCCTGGCGCGCCCCCAACGAACAGGAAGGAAGACAGGTGACCTCGAACACCATCGCGAGTACAGAGCGAACGGACGCTGTGCTGGAGGTGATCCGCACCATCATGGACAATCCGACGCTGACCGCCGACGACGACGTGATGGACCGTGGCGTCACTTCGCTGGTCCTGGTTCGCATGCTCAGCGAAGCCGGCAAGCGGCTTGGCACTACCATCAGCCCGCGTGATCTCAACGGAGTCGTCTCCGCGACGAGCATCGTGCAGGCAGCCAACGATGAGAAGGAATGACCGATGACCATTAACGAAACGACGCAAGACTTCTCCCTGACCGATGAGGAGATGGCGACCTTCCGCAAGCAGGGCTTTATAGGCCCCTTCGATGTTATGAGCCCTGAGGAGATGGACGCCGCGTGGCGCCGCGAGCGGCTGGCACTGATGGACCGTACCCATGCCATCTATACAGAGGAGTGGGCGGTGTCGGGCAACACCAACATCGCCAACTACGACCGCCACATGGATTCGGACTTCTTGGCCGATCTGATCACTCGGCCGCAGATCGTCGATCGCGTAACGAGTGTTCTGGGCCCCAACGTGTTGTGCTGGCGCACGGAGTTCTTCCCGAAGTACCCCGGCGACGAGGGCACGGACTGGCATCAGGCCGACACCTTCGCGAATGCCTCCAACAAGCCCCAGATCGTGTGGCCCGAAGACTCCGACTTCGGTGGCACGATCACCGTCTGGACCGGATTCACCGACGCCACGAAGGAGAACGGTTGCCTCCAGTTCATCCCCGGTTCCTACACCTCGATGAACTACGACGAGACCAAGGTCATGGACTACCAGCCCGGCACCATCAATTCTGTTGTTAAGGGCGGCATGAAGCGGGGCTTCTTCGGCTACGACTACCGCCAGCTGCGCATCGACGAGAACTTCGAACCGGACGAGTCGCAGGCGGTGCCGATCGAGTTGAAGAAGGGCCAAGCGGTCCTGTTCTGGTCGACCTTGATGCACGCGTCGTATCCCCACGTGGGGCTGACCGACGAGATGCGGATGGGTTTCGCTGCGCGCTACGTCCCCACCCAGGTACAGATCTACCCGGACACCGACGTGGTGGAGGAGTACGGCGGCTCGGTGAGCCTCGATCGCTACGGCGCCGTCCTGGTGGCGGGAACGAATGAGTACGACTACAACCGGATCGCAACCCACTCCGCGACCGGGAAGCCGTTCCGGACGCGCCGCTCCTGAGTGACCCCTCGGCGCCCACGACACGCGGGATGGTGCCATCCCGCAGAAGGAAACCTCACATGACAACTCCACTGACCGATCACGCCGATCGCATGTCCCTTCAGCTGGCCCGAGCGTCGCGCCTCATCGCCGACCGCACGATGCAGCTGGATGGCTTGGCCGGCCAGGTGGGGCATGTGTCCCTGCCATCCCCCAAGGATCCCGCTGTGGGGTCCTTGGGGGATGCCGTGTGCGCCGCTGCCGACCTGCCGATCGCGTTTGATCTCGGCGACCGGCCATCGGCGGCGGATGAGGCCTTGGGCGCAGAACTCATCCGAGCCCTCGAAGATGCGCGGGCTCGGGGCGAGACCGACGGGCTCGGAGGCGCTGTTGCCGCGTGGCGGAGAGTGGACCGCGCCCAGCTGCGACGCAGCCAGGTGGTCGCCGAGGACGGCGTCGTACTGGACGTCGTGGAGTCCGGGTCGGAATCTGGTCCCACCGTCGTGCTGGCATCCGCGTGCGCGATGAGCGATCGCCTCGTGGCGGAGTGGATGAGGTCGCTGTCAGGGTCGATACGGTGCCTGACCATCGAGACCCGCGGTACGTCGGGTCCGCTGGGGGACGCGAGTGCCTTCGATGCGATGGGGGCGGACGTGCCGAATCAGGCCGGGGACCTGATCACTGTGATCGAGAACCGTGCGGATCAACCGGTCCACCTGATGGGTCTGTGCGGGGGGGCAGTCAATGCCCTCTACGCGGCCGCCGCCCGGCCGGATCTGGTGGGGGATCTGAGCCTGTGGCACGGGGACTTTGAGCTTGGCGGTGAGTCGGCCAAGACCCAGCATCAGCAGAACTTGCGGGAACTGTTGGATTCGGCGTCCACCTCCCGCGCCACGGCGGCAGAGCTCCGAGCGATCCTGGCTGAGTCCCCTCTTGCGGGTGTCCCCGCTGGTCTGGGTCCGATTGTGGTGCGTCCCTACGTCCATGATGAACTCTTCTATCGCTACGCGCGGCTCACGGGCGCCACGATGCACTGGGATTCGCGGGAGTGCATCCGCCAGGTGCACCAGCCGACCTTGGTCGTGACGACCCTCGATGACACGACTGCCCATCCTGACGGTTCCTTGGCGGTGGCCGAGCGGTTGTCCCACGCTGCCATCGAAGTGCAGGAGCACGGGACGCATCTGGACGCGTTCACTCCGTCTCATCACCGACGGGAGCTACTCGAATCCTTCCTCTTCAGCAACCGGGGAGATGCGCGATGACGCAGAATGGTGGCTGGCGCTGCGAGGTCGTTCTGGATGAGGATGACTTCATTCCATCGCACCATCACGTGCACGACGTCCCGGTCGTTCCTGGGGTGACCTTTCTGGATCTGGTCCTTCGAGCCCTCAGTGCGCGTAATGGCTCCCTCGCGTGCCCGATGCGGCTCGATGACGTCCGCTTCCACACTGCAGTGGCGACGGCTCCTGGCCATCCGCGGCGGCTTCAGCTGAGTGTCGGCCCCGCAACAGCCCAAGGCTGTAGCCTCACGCTGAGCGTCGAACCGATCATGGGGCCGTCGGAGAGCGACGAGGTTGTGATGACAGCGACGCTGGCTCCTAGCACCCCCTCTGTTGAGCCCCTAGATATTGCTGAGATCGAGAGCCGCTGTTCGGCGACAGACGATATGTCAGTGCTGTATGAGCTCACCCAAGGTGAAGGCATCGTACACGGGGCGGCCATGCGCGCCGTCGGTCCGCTGCGCTGGGGCGACGGGCCAGCAGTTGCTCGGTTGTCGCGAGACCCTGCCGGAGGGGACGCGGGATCGGGCCTCCTGCTGCATCCCGGTCTGCTCGATGCAGCGACTCTCGTCGCTTTCGGTCGTCGCCGTGATGTGGGAGCCGAGCCCTTCATCCCGTTCTCCATCGAGACGGCGGAGATCCTGGCACCGCTGCCGAGCGACATCGTCGTCCACATTCCGCAGGTGGAGCAGCTGTCGCCCTCGAGCGAGATCCTTCGCAACAACCTCGATATCGCGGAGGCCTCCGGACGGGTCCTCGTGCGATTCACCGGGATTGCTTGCAAGCGGATCCGCGAGGCCGGGCTGATCCGATCGCTGGTCGCCGACCGGGAGCCGTCAGCGCCGCAGGCGCCCATCAATGCGCCTCGAGAGTCCGCCGCGCAGCCTGTGACCGGTACCCATGTCACGGCACAGACCGCGACAGTTCCGGCTGCTGCGGCGCGCCGGGTGCTGTGCCGCGAGGTTGCGAACCTGCTCGGTACAGATCCAGATTCCATCCCGCAGACCTCCGGCTTCTTCGACCTGGGTCTGGACTCCGTAGCCCTGCTCGGGTTGGGGGAACGGTTGGATGCGAGACTCGGGGCGCGCCTCTACCCGACGCTGCTGTTTGAGTACAGCACCATCGCCGACCTTGCCGAACACTTGGCCCAGGAACACAGTGCGAAATTCTTGGAGCTTGATGCCGCAGCAGCCCCCGCCGTGAATGCTGAAGGAGGCCCGCGCTTCGGCTCCGCTGAGACATCGATCTTCGCGAGAACGCTCGAGGCAGTGCCGATACAGTCTGCTGGAAGTGACTGTCCAGCCGAGGCCGTCGGGGCCTTCGCAGACCAGGCGTCCGCCTTGGGGGGGTGGACGGCAACGAGCGACGCGACAGCTGCCGGGATGCTCTTTCTACCCGCGGGGGACACGCCGGAGTCGTGTCGCTGTGCCATCGAGGAACTGATCGCGATCTTGCGGAACTGGGATCCGCAGCGGCGGTTGGTAATTGCGCTGCTTGGCTCGCCGGCGGCTCACTCGGCCGTTTCCTCAGCTGTGCGCGTCGCTCGGCAGGAATTCCCAGGCGCGGACCTCCGGCTCGCCGCTGCGGACGACCCGCAGCGGTTGGGCGAGGAAGTGGCCAGACAGCTTGCAGCGACGGAGCCGGCCCCTGACTGTGTGTGGGTGGACGATGACGGCACTCGTCGGGTGGAAGCGTGGCGGGAGCTCGCGCATCGCTCGGAGGGATCGGCACTGGACGCTGGCTCCGTGGTCCTGATCGCCGGGGGCTGTGGCGTGATTGGCCAAGTAGTTGCCGAGCATCTCGTTCAGCGTTACGGCGCTCGGGTTGCGCTGGTCGGGCGGTCAACGCGGAAGCTGTCTGCCGCGCTCGCCGATCGAGACGACGTCGTCACTGTCACGGCTGACATCACCGACGCTGACGCGGTGGCAGAGGCAGCGGAGCAGATCCGTCGGCGATGGGGGCACATCGACGTGGTTCTGAACCTGGCTGGACAGGTCCAGGACTCGATCATTCTGCGCACGCCTGGGCTGCCAGACGGCGTATGGGGTCCCAAGACGGCGGGAGCGATTAATCTCGTCGCAGCGACCCGCGACGATCCGCCGCGCCTGATGGTCTCCTTCTCCTCGCTGGCGGCCGTGCTGCCCCAGCGAGGGCAGGTGGCCTATGCCTCTGCCAGTGGATGGCAGCTGGCGGCCCGGCTCCCCGTATCCGAGCGCACCTCCCAGCGCGCCATCGCGTGGCCCTACTGGGCCGATGGCGGAATGCGGCTGAGCGCGGACAACCTGGCGCGCGCCGATCAAACCGGTGCGGCTCCGTTGCCGCTGTCAGAGGCGCTACGGGCGTTGGACGCCATCCTCGCGGGCACCGACGCTGAGACGCTCGTCATCCATGGGTCGCCCGACGATCGGGGCGATCGCCGCTACCGCGACGGGCTGCCGCTGATCAAGGAGAGCGCGGACCCCGAGGCCAGTGCGCCGACCACCGCTCCAGCATGGCCGACAGCAGCGGAGCGCGACCCCATTGCCGTCGTCGGGATGGCCGGCCGGTACCCGGATGCGGTGAACCTGCTCGAGTACTGGAGGAACCTGACCGAGGGCCGCGACAGCGTCGTGGAGATTCCCGAGGACCGGTGGAGGCACTCCGACTATGACGACCCCGAGCGCGGCAAACCAGGGCGCAGCTATGCCAAGTGGGGCGGGTTTTTAGACGGAATCGACCAATTCGACCCCGCCTTCTTCGGTATCTCGCGGCGGGCCGCCGCCCGTATGGACCCGCAGGAGCGCATCTTCCTGATGACGGCGTGGCAGGCGATGGAGGGGGCCGGTTACCCCAAGCAGCGGCGAGCCGATCACACGATCGGATGCTACGTCGGCGTGATGTGGAATCACTACACGCTGCTCGGGGAGCTGGATGATGGGGTGGCTCCGATGGCGTTGCATGCGTCCATCTCGAGCCGGGTCTCGTTCTGCCTCGATCTGACAGGTCCCACCTTGGCCCTCGATACGGCCTGCTCCTCATCGCTCACAGCGATCCACCTGGCCATGTCGGTGCTGCGCAACGGTGATGCAGACATGATGCTGGTCGGCGGGGTGAACCTCAACGTCCACCCGCAGAAGTACCTGCAGCTGTCCCGCGATCAGTTCCTTGCCGATGACGGTAGGTGCCGCGCGTTCGGAGCGGGGGGCACCGGCTACGCTCCGGGCGAGGGGGCTGGCGCGTTGCTGCTGAAGCCTCTGTCGCGAGCGCTGGCCGACGGTGACACGATTCACGGGATCATTGCGGGAACGGCCGCCAATCATTCCGGTCGGACAGGCGGTTTCACGGTTCCCAGTCCGGAGCCGCAGGCGCGCTTGATCAGGGCGGCCCTACGCGATGCCGGGTGGGAGTCGAGCGACCTGAGCTACGTGGAGGCTCACGGCACCGGGACATCGTTGGGCGACCCGATCGAGGTGGAAGGCCTCAGCCGTGCGCTCAGCGCTGAGCCGGTGGGGAAACCCGCTGCGATCCAGGCGGTAGCCGTCGGCTCCGTGAAGACGAACATTGGACACTTGGAGAGCGCAGCGGGCGTTGCTGGGGTGACCAAGGTTCTTCTCCAGCTACGTCACCGCACGCTGGTGCCGTCGTTGCACGCCACCCCGCGCAACCCTCGTCTGGATCTGGACTCGTCGCCGCTGCGAGTCGTGGAATCCGTCGAGCCGTGGGACGTAGCCCCTGGCCGGACCAGGCGGGCTGGGATCAGCGCCTTCGGCGCCAGCGGCGCCAACAGCCATGTCTTGGTGGAGGAGGCTTCGCTGCCCGGTGCACCTTCACCCCGGCAGGGGCCCGCGACCGTCCTGCTGTCTGCGCGTTCAGAACGCGCCCTTGACTGTCTGATGGCTGAGCTGGCCGGTGCGCTCGCCGAGACGAGCGGCGAGGCTGACGTGAAAGAGCTGATCGCGGCTGCGGGGAGCCTGCTCGGTGTCGGCCCTGAGGAGATCCGCGCCAGCGACACGCTGGAAGACCTAGGCCTGCTCGACCGAACAGCCGACCTGCTCGCGGAGGCGGGAGCCGGAGACGTCGACCGAGCCTTGATCAATCCGACCACCACCATGGCACAGCTCGCGGGTGAGGCGGCCCCGGGCCACCGGCCCAGCTTGAACGACATCGCGTACACGCTCGGTTCGCGGCGAACGCACTTCCCCGTGCGCGCGGCAGTGAGCGCTGCTTCCGTCCCGCATCTCGTCTCCCTGCTGAGGGACTGGGGTCAGGGGCAGCGCTCGGCATGGGTCGTCGGTGGTACTGGCACGGCTGCGGGGCCCCTCGTTACATGGGCGGGCGGCGGCGAAGATCTCCCCCAGGGTGTCCCGATGACGGGCCGGTGCGTCGACCTGCCCACAGCGCCGTTCGAACTGTCCGGGTACTGGGTGGGACGGTGGGCCGGGGGCGACTCCGGCTGCCTGGTCCCGCCGCCCGCAGCCGGCGTCGGGGCCCCCGATCACCGCCCGGACCACATCCCCACGGCTTCCACTTCCACGTCGGTCGACGTAGCCCGCGAGCCAGAGAGGACTACCCCGATGTCCCATGAGATTCAGATCAATGTCGCGGACGCCGGCGATGGGGTCCGTATCGTGTCATTCGACGCTGGGACGGCTGGGAACCTCCTGACAGGTGACCTGATGAGCCGCCTGGCGGCGACGCTGGCGGCTCTGGTAACCGAGGCCGACACGAGGGCAGTGGTCATCACAGGCACCCCCCGTAGGTTCAGTCTGGGAGCCGATCAGGCGGGTCTGGCCGATCTGGCAGCCGGCGAGCGCACCTTCGCAGACACTCCCTACGCCTTCCGTGGGCTGCTGGACTGCCCGGTACCGGTGATCTCTGCCGTGCAGGGGGATGCTGGCGGGGGCGGGTTGTCGTTCGCGCTCTCGGCCGACATGGTTGTCCTTGACGCCAGTGGTCGCTACAGCGCGGGCTACCTACGCTATGGATTCACGCCTGGCATGGGTGCCACGGTTCACCTGCCTCATCAGTTGGGCGGGGTGGCACGCGAGATGATGATGACTGCTCGCGAGTTCACCGGGCGCCAGCTGGCGGACCGTGGGGTCCCGTGTCTCGTCGCAGAGCCTGAGTACGTGCTCTCTGAAGCCGTCGCCCTGGCTCGGACCGCCGGATCGTTCCCCCGGGAAGCGGTCCGAACCCTCAAACGCGAGTTCGCGCAGCAGCGTCTCGACCCGATGCTGAAGGCTGTGGAGACCGAGCTCCGCATGCACGGGGAAGTGTTGGGCAGCCCCGAGGCAGTCGCCCGGGTATCGAACCGATTCCCCAGCGCTGGAGCCCGGGAGACCGCGT